>CBDUHU010000109.1:0-9224 GCA_965366725.1 uncultured Kangiellaceae bacterium | reverse complement strand
TGCTGGAAAATCGTCCCTGATGCGGACTATCTCTACTTTGCAGCAAGCGGATGAAGGTTCGATAGTGTTTAATGGAATTAACGTACAATCTGATCCGTTTGAGATCAGAAGACAGTTAGGTTACTTGCCACAGGACTTTGATGTTTATCCTCGTATTAGCGCGTATGATTTACTTGATCATATGGCTGTTCTTAAAGGTCTTTCAAACAAAAAATCGCGAATAGAATCCGTAGAAGGGCTACTGGCGCAAACTAATTTATGGGATGCGAGAAAAAAAGCGGTGAGTACTTTTTCTGGCGGAATGAAGCAGCGATTTGGCATTGCCCAAGCTCTTTTAGGTGATCCTCAGTTAATCATTGTGGATGAGCCAACCGCAGGTCTTGACCCGGAAGAACGTAACCGGTTTCATAATTTGTTATCCGATATCGGGCAGAATAAGGTCGTTATTCTTTCTACCCATATTGTTGATGATGTTGAGGAGCTTTGTTCAAAACTGGCAGTTTTGGCTGGCGGTACAATTCAATTGGTTGGTCAGCCTTCAGAGTTAGTGGAGACATTAAGCGGATGTATATGGCGGAAGATAATTCACAAGGAAGAATTAGCCGACTATCAATCTCGTTTTGATGTTATTTCAACACGGTTAAAAGCAGGGCAAACAGTTGTTCATGTTATCGATGACTCTCAACCGGAAGAAACTTTTGAACAATTAACTCCTGATCTAGAAGATGTATATTTCTCCACCTTATTTAAATCTCGTAAAGTAGCATAGGGAGGAGATGATTATGTTTTTGCGATTAGCAAAATTTGAGTTTAATTACTTCAGAAAGCAGCCTTCTTTTTATGTCACGCTTTTGATCTTTTTTCTATTACCATTTTTTGCCATGATTTCTACTAATGTGCAGATTGGTGGTTCTAGTAATGTTAATTTCAACAGTCCCCATGCAATTACCCAGACAATGTTGATTATGAGTGTTATTGGCATGTTTCTGGTAGCTAATTTTGTTGGTGGTACAGCGGTAAGAGATGTTGCAAGTAAAATGGACGGCATTATGTTGTCTATGCCAATTGACAAAAAGTCTTATATGTGGGGACGAATGCTCGGTGCATTTGCATTTTGTCTGGTAGTATTTTCGATGGTTCCGCTAGGTACACTAATTGGTAGTTTCTGGCCGACAGTTGATGCTGAGCGTCTAGGAGATACAAACCTTATCCCGTACTTTTGGACTTATCTGATATTTGTGATACCCAATTTTTTATTTTGCTCGACTCTGTTTTATATTTTTGCATTGAAAACTCGTTCAATGATGGGAATGTATCTGGGCGTTGTTGGTTTTTTTATTTTTTACAATGTATCTCAACAGCTTCTGAATGATCCGGATTTAGTTAATATTGCTTCTATGTTAGATCCTTTTGGAATGGGGGCTTTTGCTGAAGCAACTCGCTATTGGACACCTTTTGAACGTAATAACCAACTGATAGGTTTAGAAAATGATTTATTGGTGAACAGAGTTATATGGATAGGTGTGTCATTACTGATGATACTTCTTGCTAACTGGTTAATTGATGTTCGAAAGCCTGTATCGATGAAAAAAGATAAGAGCAAGTCTGACGACTCTACCAAACGGCCGGAAGGGTTTACCCTGGCAAAACCGGATAAAGCTGACTCTGTTAATTGGTTAAGGTTTTTTACCAGAACAAAATTTGAGGTGCTACAGATTGTAAAGAGCGCACCATTTGTTATTTTGTGCTTAATTGCTTTTTTCAGCTTAAGTACGATCTTTTTTGATACTGATGGCATATTTGGTACCGCTAACTGGCCGCTAACAAGGAATATGGCTGAGTATATCTGGGGTGCCTTTTCATTGATGGTGTTGATCGTTATTACCTACTATTCTGCAGAGACAGTCTGGAGAGAACGGCAACTGGGTATCGGTGATATTATTGAGTCAACACCAACACTAAACTGGACTATCTACTTTCCAAAATTAATTGCATTAGTTAGCGTTATTATTAGTCTGACTTTAGTCGGTATTTTATTTACTGTTCTATTTCAAGCGAGTCAGTCATATACTAATTTTGAATTGAGTGTCTACTTTGGGTTTCTCTCTCTTCGTTTTATTGTACCAATGATAATGAACACCATTCTGGCTGTTTTTATTCAGGTACTCAGTCCTAATAAGTATGTGGGCATGATGATATTTATGCTTTATTTTATTGGTTCAATTGTCTTAGCACAGTTAGGGTTAGAGCATAATATGTGGCGCTTTGCTCGAATTCCGGCAATAACCTACTCAGATATCAATCAGTTTGGTCACTTTATGGAATCTACTTTCTGGTACAACCTTTACTGGATTGGTTTCACTGCGATATTAGTGATTTCAGGTTACGCTCTATGGCGACGTGGTAGTGAGTACAGCTTAAAATATCGAATGACCATGTTACGACCCAACATGGGGAATTTCGGATTAATCGTGTTAATAGCCGGCGGTCTGATGTTTGTTGGAGCGGGGAGTACCATTTATTACAATACCCGAGTAATCAATAATTTTGTTTCTCAGGATGAACAACTTGATCAACAAGCTGATTATGAAAAGAAATATAAACAGTTCGAATCGTGGAATGTACCTACAATTACTGATGTTTATGCTGAAGTTGATTTTTATCCCCAGCAAAGAAAAGTAATTGCGAAAGGGCATTACCTGATAGAAAACAAAAATGATACACCCCTGGAAAAAGTCATGATTAGTTGGGATGGGGGGAAAAACCGTCGTTTTAGCTTCACTGTTCAAGGGGGTCAAGAAGTTGATCGGGATGAAGATTATTTGACAACCTGGGTAGAGTTTAATCCTCCTTTAGCTGTTGGTGACAAGTCTCGTTTAGAGTTCGAATTTGAAAGAGCCAATAAAGGTTTTGTTGATGCTAATTCGGATACTCGGGTTGTTGAGAATGGGTCATTTGTCAACAATGGTGAAATTTTTCCACATTTTGGTTATAACTCTGGTGCTCAGATTGTTGATAGACATGAGCGTCGAAAACGTGATCTGACACCAATAGATAGGTTACCGAAGTTGGAAGATAGCACGCAATACGGGACTAATTTTATCGGCAAAGAAGCTGATTTCATTAACTTTGAAACAATTGTTTCTACAAGTGAAGAACAGTTTGCGATTTCTCCCGGTTATTTGCAAAAAGAATGGGTGAAAAATGGACGGCGTTATTTCCACTATAAAATGGATGCTCCAATATTCAATTTTGTTGCTTATCTGTCGGGGACCTATTCGGTTAAGAAAGATCAACATAAAGATATCGCGATAGAAGTTTACCATCACCCGGAACATGATAAAAATATTGATAGAATGATCAGTTCGGTAAAAGCATCACTGGATTACTTTGGTGAAAATTTTTCTCCTTATCAGCATCGCCAGGTTCGTATTATTGAATTTCCGCGATATGCACGTTTTGCCCAGAGTTTTTCAAATACCATTCCATATTCTGAAGATATCGGTTTTGTTGCTGATTTACGTGAAGAAGATGTAATCGATTATGTTTACTTTGTTACAGCTCATGAAATGGCACACCAATGGTGGGGGCACCAGGTAACACCAGCAAATGTTCAGGGAAGTGCGGTGTTATCGGAGACATTATCAGAGTATTCTGCTTATATGGTAATGGAAAAACATCTTGGTAAAGATCAACTTCGAAAATTTCTTAAGTGGGAAATGGATCGTTATTTACGCGGCCGAAGTGGAGAAATTGTTGAGGAAATGCCGTTATATCGTGCTGAAAACCAGCAATATATCCATTATCAAAAAGGTGGAGTTGTAATGTATGCGCTTCGGGACAGGTTAGGTGAAGTAGCGGTTAATACAGCGTTGAAGAAATTTCTTGAGAAATTCAAATATGCCGCAGATCCTTATCCAACAACTTTGGATTTGTTAGCTTTTTTGAAAGCGGAGGCTCCTTCAACTGAACATGATTTCATTGATGATATGTTTAAGAGGATCACCATTTTTGATCTTAAACTGAAATCAGCTGTCGCTAAGAAACTAGACTCAGGTAAATATCAACTGGAATTAAAAGTAGAGGCAGATAAATTCTATGCTGATGGGCAGGGTGAGGAACGTAAAGTTGAACTAGCTGATAATTTTGATATTGGTATATTTTCAAAACATCCAGATCAGGCTAGCGATAATAAACATCTGCTTTATTTTAAAAAGCACCATATCGTTTCGGGGGAAAACACTATTCTTGTGGAAGTTGACGAGTTGCCTGAATATGCAGGTATTGACCCATATATCAAAATGGTTGATCGAAACTCTGACGACAACTTAAGAAAGGTAAACATAGAATAAGCGTTGCTGATCTCAGTCTAAAGTCTGATTGCATATGTGATCAGACTTTAGATTTTTCTTAACAGACCCTGCCGAACCCATTGAGTTAAGTAGTTTGAAGCAAGCGCAACTGCATCGGATTCAGAGCTAGAGTTATTGGCCGAAATAAACTCGCATAATTGTGAAAAGTCTTTACCGGTGAGAATCATATCTATTAATGTAGCTTCTTCATTGTTCAGCGAGCGAAATTCAGTTAACCGATCAGCATTACGCCAGATAATCCAACAATTTCTCTTATTGTGTGCATTGTCTGGAGATTTCTCCTGCTTGATTGCTTGCCAACAATCGACTGCGTTCCATTGAAAAAACAATCTCTGAACACTGGGATGAAAATTAAATTTTAATTGGGGCCACAAATGAGTTGGTACTTGATTTAGATCGTCGATAGATGTGCGTGCTGCGTCCGACGCATCGAACGCATTAAAAAGTGACCGCTCAAATCTGGCAATTTCACTAATAATAGGATGTAAGCTGAATGGTTCATACTTACTTAAGAAGTCTGGCAATCGGTCAGCATATTGTCTTAAAGAAGTATTGTTAGAAGGGTAAAGTTGAATATAGTTTTTTACCATTAATTCAAATAAATCATCCCCCAGATAAATACCTAATATATTGTGATCTTTATCGATAACTTCGTACAATCGTTTTTGATATGCATTTTTATAAACATTAAGACGGGTCATTGTCGGTTAGAAAACCAACCATTTGAAGCTGAAGATCATGGAGTGAAATCTGAGTCATATTAATCCTGACTAGTCATTGAAGGGGCGAGTATATCTTCTGCTATATTACGCGCTATATTGAGTTCTTCCATAAGTTCCTCTAGCGACGGAATATTATCATCACGCTCAATCATTGTACTGATAGCACCAAACCTTTTGAGTGCTTTTTGATAGAGTTCCCATACCGGATCGGTTATTGGTTGATCATGAGTATCGATCACATAATCTCCGTAGTCAGTATGTCCTGCCAGATGAAATTGCCTGACTCTTTCCGGATCTATACCGTTTAGATAGTCAATCGCCGAAAACTGATGGTTTCTTGCGCTAACGTAAATATTATTAATATCGAGTAAAAGATAGCAGTCAGCACGTTTTGCTATTTCATTAAGAAACTCCCATTCAGTAATCTGTGAACTTTTATATGTGATATAGCTGGATACATTTTCAATTAAGATTCTTTGACCAAGAAAGTTCTGTACCTGGTCAATTCGGTCAACCACATGATTAATTGCTTCTTCATTATAGGGTAAAGGTAACAGATCATGACTATTGGTTTGATGAGCACCGGTCCAACATAAATGATCAGATAACCATGCAGGTTGTAATTCGTTAGATAAGTTTTTTAACTGACGAAGATAATCGAAATTTAAAGGATCAGTCGAACCGATGGAAAGAGACACCCCATGCATTACCATTGGATAAAGTTCTCTTATCTGATGAAGGTAATGCTTAGGTTTTCCACCATCAACCATAAAATTTTCAGAAATCACTTCAAACCAGTCTAGTGCAGGTTTACTTTCCAATACTGTCTGAAAGTGTTCACTACGTAGTCCAAGCCCGAAACCAAGAAAGTGCTCTGGTAAGTTTTCGCAAACAAACGAAGGTGAATTAGAGAGGAGCGAACTCCCCTCCGTATAGTGCTTATGCGCCAATTTTACCACCGACGTCTTTACAGGATTTAGCCGGCATAGCGACAAAGCCATGGCCTTTGCATACTGCATGACCAGCGCAGGCATTTTCCGCTGTTTTACAATCATTGTGTCCTTTACATTGATTCACATCATAGCAGTGAGCTAAATCTGCCGTATTGACTGTACCACGCCAGTCATCTTTGACCTTGCCACCAATATCATTACAAGCTTTTGTTGGCATAGCGACGAATCCATGACCTTTACAAACGGCATGGCCTGCACAAGCATTTTCAGCTGTTTTGCAGTCATTATGACCTTTGCACTGGTTGACATCATAACAATGTGCCAGATCGGTTGTTGAGACACTGGATTCAACTGCAGCAGAGCTGGCTGGGCCTTGAGTGCCCGCGCAGCCCATTAAACCGGCAACCGCAATAGCAATTGCAGTACCTTGTAAATTGGTTTTGGTGTTTGTTTTCATTCTATACTCCACAGTGATTGTTTTGTTGGTGTAGTGCGCTTGTACTCATGTAGATTGACTTTATCGCTAGATAACAATAAAGCGTTGAAAGTGCTACGATTCCTATCTTATGAGAATTGAGTTGCCAGCTCATTGCAGTTCAATCACATTATTTGATACATCGGTCAGGTTGTTCAATAAATGGTTGTAGATTGTTGGTACATGGTTTCTTATGGTTCTGGAAATTTTACGGGTCAATTTGTCAGACTATTAAATTATTGGAGGAATGCTCTTTATGCCAAAAAACATTGAGCTAATTGACAAGATCTTATCAGGCTATCGTTACACTGGCGCGGTTATATTACACCCAACATTCAGGGAAGCATTTGATGATTTGAAACCTAAACTTCAAAACAGGCTACCATTTCACTATGTTGAAAAAGGCAGCTGTACCATTTCAGTTGATGAGAAAGAATACCAGTTGGCACAGGGAGACTTTATTGCAATATTAAAAGGGACCGAACATCGACTTAAAAGTAGCCTGGAAAATTTTGTCCAGGAAACAACCTTAATCTGCGGTTATTTTGAATTAGCCGCAGGTAATAACCAACCTTTAGTAGACAGTTTCCCCGAGGTTCAGGTGATTAGTCATAAAGATATAGTGCATTCACGAAAGATGAAAACCGTTATGCAACTCTTAATTGACGAAGTAAACTGCGACTTACTTGGAGCCAAGTTAGCGGTCAATAGACTCTCAGATGTGTTTTTCACCTATGTGTTACGTAACATATTGGACTGTGACAATATTGATAAGGGAATATTGGCAGGGTTATCTGATAAACAGTTGGTCAAGGCGCTGGCCGCATTTCATGATAATTTTCATCGTCAATGGACATTGGATTCTCTATCTCAAATTGCAGGACTTTCACGAACCAGATTTATTGCTCGTTTTCAGAAGGCTATTGGATTAACACCTGGCACTTATATGACTCAATGGCGCATGAACTGGGCGGCATCACAACTGATAGAAACGGATAGTATTATCTATGATATTGCACTCTCTGCCGGATATCGCTCAGACGCTTCATTTAGCAGAGTTTTCAGGCAGCAGTTTGGAGTACCACCTTCTGAGTATAGAAAGCTAAATTTGGCAAGTTAATGATAGATAGTTAATGGCGCCATAATATTCTCTGGTTGTGGTGAGCCAGACGAATTGACATAAAATATGGACAAAGTGACATAGTGTCTACTGAATCAAAACGAGATACTAAGAACCTATTTTAAAATTATCGGGCGGAGTCGTTTAATGAACGAGTTTAACTTATATTCCAGTTTAGCACTTTATCATCTAGCCAGGTGCCCATTCTGTATTAGAACCAGAAAGGTCATCGATGAGTTAAGTCTGGATATAGAACTTAGAGATATACAATCAAATACTGATTATCGTGCGGAACTGGTTCAATTTGGGGGAAAAGTACAGGTTCCCTGTTTACGAATTGAAAAAAACGATCACTCAATTGATTGGCTCTATGAGTCTGAAGATATTATTCACTTTTTACGACAAAACCAGCAGGCTATTGCTAAACTGTAGCTAATAGATTACCAATCCTGATATTAAATATAAAATTATTTGCATTTATGTATAAGTGTTTATATTATTGCTTAATGTATTTATTGTTCAGGGTATGATGGTGGAAAAGATCGAATCGAATGACTTCCTTGATACACTCGGTGAAGTGGCACTCGCTAGTCGTCTAAAGAGAATGAGTGAGCGGCTGATTGCAGATGCTAGTCAGATCTATAAATTGAATGGTCTGGAAATACAGCCTAAATGGTTTACTTTACTGTCACTTTTATCTCATCAGGAGCAAGTCAGTATTGTGGAGGCTTCTGCAAGACTTGGATTAACTCAACCTGCGATTAGTCAATTTAGCAAAGAGTTAATTAGTCGTGAACTAATTCAATGTCAGGTTTCAGCAAGAGATTCCAGACGAAAAATTCTGATGTTAAGTAAAAAAGGACACCAGTTAGTTGACACAATGAGACCTGTCTGGCTGGCAGTGGAGCAGGCTTCAAAGCAGTTATGTAGCCATGCCGGCAATGACTTTTTAGATAGAGTGAAAATTTTTGAACAGGCATTTAATGAAGCTTCCTTATTACAAAGAACCTTATCAATAATGCAGGAAAACCAACGGATGACAGATAAAGAAGGGCGATATAGACTAAACCCTGAAGTTGACATTATTGAATTCCAGCCTGGGTTGTCGCGTTATTTTAAAGCGATCAATACACAATGGATCAATGATATGTTTACCCTGGAAGAAGCCGATAAAAAAATGCTCGATGATCCTGAAAAAATTATTATTGCTAACGGCGGTAAGATTTATTTTGCGATCCATCCTGAGTTTGGCATTGTTGGTACTTGTGCGTTACTTAGAAAAGAAAAAGCAACATATGAGTTAACAAAAATGGGCGTATTGAAAGCTGCCCGAGGGTTAAAAATAGGTGAAACTCTACTCCAGCATGTTATCTGTGAATGTAAGCGAATGAAAATAACCAATCTATTTTTATTAACCAATAGCCAATGTGAGGCAGCGATCCATTTATACCGAAAGTTTGGTTTTAATGATGATCAGGAAACGATGGAACGTTATGCCAGTAAATATCATCGCTGTGATGTGGCGATGCGTTTTTTCGATAATTAACTATTCAATAAAGGCGCCAGCATGTTACTGACACC
>CBDUHU010000108.1:0-9239 GCA_965366725.1 uncultured Kangiellaceae bacterium | reverse complement strand
GCTGCTGCTGAAGCAATGGCAATGGCAAAACGAATTTCAAAGAACAAGAAATCTAATCAGTTTTTTGTTGACGAAAATGCATTTGTACAAGTTGTTGATGTTATTAAAACTCGCGCTGAATACTATGGATTTGAATTGGTCTTTGGCAATATTGCCCAGGCGTCTGAGCATGATGTGTTCGGGGCTTATATTCAATACACTGATCGTAGCGGTCAGGTGGTTGATCTTGAATCGGCAATTAGCGCATTACACGAAAAGAAAGCTGTTGTCGCCGTTGGTGCCGACATTATGAGCTTAGTGATGCTTAAATCCCCTGGTGAAATGGGGGCTGATATTGTGGTTGGCTCGTCGCAACGTTTTGGCGTACCTATTGGTTTTGGTGGCCCTCACGCTGCATTTTTTGCTACCCGAGAAAAATTTAAAAGAGCAATGCCTGGCAGAATTATCGGTGTTTCGATTGATAGTAACGAGCGCCCTGCTTATCGCATGGCAATGCAAACTCGAGAACAGCACATCCGTCGTGAAAAAGCGACTTCTAATATTTGTACGGCCCAGGTGCTGCTGGCTAATATTGCTGCTTTTTATGCGGTATACCACGGACCCGTTGGATTAAAACAAATTGCTTATCGTATTCATCGACTCACTGGGATCCTGGCACATGGATTAAAAGATAAGGGAGTTGATTTAGTTAATCAGACTTATTTTGATACGTTAACTATTGATCCGCTAGATACTCGTGATGAAATTATCGCTCGAGCAACTGAAGCGGGTATTAATTTGAGAATAGACACTAACGGCCAGTTGGGATTAACCCTTGATGAAGTAACGACAGAGGTAGATATTGCAGATATTTACCGGGTGATAACCGGTGATGAAGCCCCACTTGATTTTGTCGAACTAGATAACCGTGCGCAGGTTCATGAGTCATTTGAAAAGGGTTTGCTTCGTGAAACTGAAATTCTACAACATCCGGTATTTAACTCCCATCATTCTGAAACTGAAATGCTTCGCTTTTTGAAGCTGCTTGAAAATAAGGATTTATCATTAACACACGCAATGATTGCATTGGGTAGTTGTACTATGAAGCTCAATGCAACGTCGGAAATGTTACCAATTAGCTGGGATGGTTTTGCAAAAATTCACCCTTTTGCACCTTCTGATCAAACCCTGGGTTATCAGGCAATGATTGAGCAGTTAGAAGGCTGGTTAGCCGAAATAACGGGTTACGATGCTGTGAGTATGCAACCTAATTCTGGTGCTCAGGGCGAATACGCAGGCTTGTTGGCTATCAGAAAGTACCATGAAAGCCGCGATGAAGCGCATCGTAATATTTGTTTGATCCCCAGTTCTGCACACGGTACAAACCCGGCTAGTGCACAAATGGCTAATATGAAGGTGATGATCGTCAATTGTGATGAACAGGGAAATGTTGATTTTGACGATCTAAAAATCAAAGCTGAGCAGGTTTCCGAGAATTTGTCCTGTTTAATGATTACTTACCCTTCAACTCATGGTGTTTATGAAGAGCACATTAAGGATATCTGTCAGTTAATTCACCAACATGGTGGACAGGTTTATATGGATGGAGCCAACATGAATGCTCAAGTGGGGATTACTTCACCTGGTTTGATGGGATCGGATGTATCGCATCTTAACTTACATAAAACCTTCGCAATACCCCATGGTGGCGGTGGACCTGGTGTAGGGCCGATTGGAGTTAAGCAGCACTTAAAGCCATTTTTGCCAAATCATGCTGTAAGAAAGTTAACTTCTACAGGTGAAAGTAATGGTGCTGTTTCTGCGGCGCCATTTGGTAGTGCCGGGATTTTACCTATTTCCTGGATGTATGTTGCGATGTTGGGGAAACAGGGGTTAGAGCATTCAACATGTATAGCCCTGCTAAGTGCTAACTACCTGACTGCCAAACTGGCTAATCACTACCCTATTTTGTATACCGGTCGAAATAATAGAGTTGCCCACGAGTGCATCGTCGACTTGCGTCCTATTAAGGCGGAAACTGGTATTTCAGAAGTGGATATTGCTAAGCGGTTGATGGATTATGGATTTCATGCTCCAACAATGTCGTTCCCGGTAGCAGGTACTTTGATGATTGAGCCGACAGAAAGTGAATCATTGTCAGAAATTGACCGGTTTGCTGATGCTCTGATCGCAATTAAAGGTGAAATTGAGAAGGTTGGTAAAGGTGAGTGGTTAGCTGATAATAACCCGTTAACTAATGCTCCTCATACGCAGTTTGACCTTTTAAACTGGAATAAGCCATACAGCATTCGGGAAGGTGCTTATCCAGTAGCTGGGCAGGTTGATAGTAAGTTCTGGCCAACAGTTAATCGAATTGATGATGTATATGGAGACAGAAACTTGATGTGCTCATGCCCTTCTCCGGAAGATTATCGCTAGTCCTGAATAAAGCGAATAAATTACGGGACCTGTCTTTTTAGGTTTTTTCCGGATTGCACGACTTGAAAGTGGGCAAATGTCTGACTTTCAAGTCGCTAGTAATCAGGTTTTTAACTTAAAACTCTTATACACCAGGTTGTTAGCTATCAAAATTTCGTAATGAACTAAAGAACATACCTGCCCCGCCAGCCATCAACACTATCAGCACAAGAATATCAAATGCCGTCATTGGCATAATGGTCATGCGAATATTAACAATGATCCCTGCAATTAGCGCAATCACACTCAGCCCGCTTAGTAGCCAGCCAAACAGGTTTTTACTATTCCAGAAAATCATAAAAATGCCAATAAAAAAAGGGATAAGGATCATTCCTCCGGTAACTGAAAAGCTACTTCCTCCCATGTTATAAAGGTGTGTTCCCATACCAAAACCGCCTGAAAAAGCGCCAGTAGTGACCTGTACTTTATTTAAAAAAAGGTATCCGCCGGTACACATTAAAGCAAGGCCGATAAAATATCGTCCTATTCCGCCGTTAGTCCCACCGGCACCATTAGGTCTATGCATATACTACTCCCTAAATTAGATTACTCTGATAACGGCATTTGCCGCAGTCTTTAAATTAATAAAACGGTATTTATTAACATTAATATTGGTCTATTAACGAATTTAGTAAAAATATATTCCGCTTTCAGGGCGGGCCTTTCTAAAAACACTTTTAAGCCAGTCTGTCAAAAAGCCATTGATCTTGCACGCCTATTTATTCTAGCAAAATATCTGTTGTTAAATCAGAATAAAGTGCTAACTCGTATTATGACAAAAATAGCTGAATAATGATTTGATAAAAGTAGTTTGTCATAATTGGAAGTTTTGTGGTTTATGCTCAGGTTGTGGTAACTTTTTAGTAGTTGGTGACTCTTTTTGATAACTTTGTTTTTATTAAAACAGTCCCCATATAAATCAGCACTACTTGATCTACCGATAAAACAAGGCCATGATCCTGTTTTGGAATGTTAGCCGCTGTGTCCGGGATGTTGTGCAACAAACAGGCTAAGCTTGAAAACTAATAATAAGAGTCACATTGAGGTCTAATTTGAATTCTATAGAGCAATCTTTTAACACTGTTAAAAAAATACTTAACAATCTACCCCAAAGCTGGATTGAACTTACCACCCATCGTCTGGATATATATGATGAGGCAAAAGCCAAGTCTCAGTTTTTAGAAGCATTAAAAAAATTTGAGCAAGTTGATCACTATTCGGCAGATGCGCTAGAACAATTACCGACAGCCTATGATTACATTCGATTGGGTCACCAGCTTTCCTGTGTGTTAGAGTGGGCTGTTGCTGAAGTAAATCAAATCAATGCTGAGCAGGTTATTGCTTTTTCATCAAAGGTTATGCCTATTCTTGCTATTTTACGCAAAAACAAGCTTGCTAATCAGAACACATTTATCTATTACAATTGTTCTGTCTCGCCACTGATAGATATAAATCGACTTGAGGAAATATATGGTTATCAGGTTAATTTGATTGAGGTTAATCAAGCTACTGATGTTAAACAGCATAAGGATGCTAGTGTTATTTTTGTGACTGAAGCGCCTTTGAGTGAAAGTCTGGCAAGCAACCCTGATATCGACGCAACGGTTAATGTCCACCCTGATTATGGTAGTACGATTGTTATCCACGATTCACAAGCTGCGGATTTGATCAAGGATATTCAGCATGTACGTCGTCGTGAATCGATTGCAATCACACCACCTAATGCACTTAATTTATTGAAAGAAATTGTTAACAGTGAAGCGACCAGTGTAGAAAAGCTGAACAATGATGCTGTGAGCAAAATCTTTGATGGAATTAAGGAAAACACCAACAGTCCGACAACACCATTAATCGCCTCTAGCGGCCTCTCGATTCAATACGCAATAATGATGGGGTTGGTAGAAGATGCTCTGGTTAGTCACCCTGAAAAGCCAATTGCCATCATTTTACCACCTAATTGTTACGGAGGTACTAATGATCAGGCACGCCGTATTGCAGAGTTAATAGAGAAGGTTGATATAGTTGATTTACTGGTTGATGGTGGACAGGATCTAGTTAGTAGTTTAAGTAGCGCTCTTAATCAGGTTGCACAAAGTGATGGCGTACCGATTGTACTTGCTGAAATACCAACTAACCCAAGAGTTGAAGTACCTGACTTGATTGATCTGTCGAAAGTTCTCAGCAAAGTTAGAACAACCGCAGATAATAGCCCGGCAATCGCTCCCACGTTTATGGTTGATCAGACATTTTGTCCAAATGTTAAACTACTTGGTTCAGACAGTCCGCTTGCTAAAGTTAAGGTCATTTCATTTTCCAGTGGCTCCAAGTTTCCAAGTGGTGGTCGCTGTATTGGTGGTTATTGCGCGGCAAACGATGCTGCCAGAGAGTTACAGAAGCTTATTGCAGAACACTTAAAGCTTTCCGATAATGGAGCTGTAAATCATCAGCTTAATACACTGGCAGAGAATATACCTTCAATGCCCGATAGAATTCAAAAGGCTTACCAGAACACCCTGGATTTTGTAAACCATATCAAAACAACGCTACCTGAATCGAAAATAAATTTTGTATCTGAAGAGCTTGCCGAGCAAGGCTTCACACCATCTGTTTTTTCTCTGGATCTTCCCTCAACAGGTACCACTATTGAGGAAAAAGAAGAGAGTAAGAGACTACTCAATGAAAAGCTTATCGAGTTTATGATTTCTCGACACCCAGATGATTGTAAGCATTGTGTGAGTTATGGTCAGCTAAAAGGTAGCTATTGGACCATTCCGGCTACTTCGACCCAGGGTACTACTAAAGAGAATGATAAGGATTATATTGTCAGGGCTGCACTTTCACCTGATGTTGATGTTGAAGCCTTAGCTGAGTCTTTTACTATTTTTTGCCGTCAGCAAAATTTGATTTAGTTGTCGACGATTACTGCTAAATAGTTGCCTGGAGTTATTTAATAAATGCCAGGATGCCTGGTCCCCAGTAATAAAGAGTGAAGTAATAAGTGCCAATAGCGATAAATCCAGTGGCAGTTAGTAAAAGGCCTGATAAAAGGCCTTTTACTCCAGTTGATAAATCCTGACTTTTTCTGCGGATCAGTATTTCGGTAATAAGTAAGCCTGGAAGATAGAAAAAGAAATCCATTATATAGTCAAATGGCCCCTGAAAGTTGCTTGTATGTCCTGCGCTATCGGCTAAAAGAGCCCAGAAACCGTAGCACATTCGGTACAACCAGGAACCGATAGCCAGACTATACAGTCTCATTGCCCACTCCTGATGTTTTTGAAAGTTTCTTGAGCGCGCAAAGTGAATTGCAGCGATTGCAGAAAGCAACATCAGGATACCGTAAAGTGAAAAACCCAGATCCATAATGAATCCACCAATAGTACCGTTAATGATAATAAAAATTAATCCACCGATAGCAGCTAAAATACAGGCTGTAATGTAGAAACGACCAACCCAATGGTGTAGTTTTGGATATTGAATTCTTATTTTTCCGACTAGCTGAAAGCTGCCCAAAATTAATATCAGTCCACCCGCAGCAAAGTGTATACCCACACCTAAAGTGCCGATAATTTTGTCATGTTGATACAGCCCTGGTAAGTGATTATTCCATTTTACCATCGCCTCTGATCCAAAGGAGGCCACATAAAAGGTCAATATATATAGTCCAAATAATAGCGCACTTATCCACACTGTTATTATCAGAGCCGTATTAGCGTGTTTATACAGGATATTGATGCCAGTGGTTAATATCGAAGCTGATAGATTGCGCATTTGAAAGCGGGTATCGAATTGTTTAAGTGGGCTTATCATGCTGGAATGTGACAGGGAGTTCAATCCCTTCAATCAGTTGAATATATTAATGGAATTGCCAGTGATTAGTGTTCTGGCTTTTGTTGACTTTACTAGAATTGAAAATGATAAGAGGAATATAGCTTTTCGTAAAGCGTTATCCAATGATAATCTTTCCGCTACTAAATGAGCTTATAATCCGAAACTGCGACCTATTATCAGCCAATTTTGTTTTTTAAACACATTGAGGGTAGTCATATTACTCTCTTTCAAAAGAGTTAGACCCTTTTATGAAGAATAAACGTTTATCAGATTTTGTCTCCTTCTTAATTATTTTAATCGGGATCTTTTTTTTCTGGCACTCTCAGCTTTTATATCCGCTAAAGATATTAGTTGTATTTTTCCATGAATCATCTCACGCAATTGCCACATTATTGACCGGTGGTGAAGTAAGGGCATTTGAAATTGTCGCACAGGCTGGTGGCCAGGTCATATCCCTGGGAGGTAATCGGTTTATTACTTTGACCGCGGGTTATCTGGGTTCACTTATATGGGGACTGGCGATCTTTTCTGTTGCAGTGTCAACTAATCTGGATCGTTGGTTTATGGCTGGAATTGGGCTGGTGTTAATCAGTATTACTTTGATTTTTGGGAGTAATGACTTTGTCACCATCTTTGGTTTATCAATGGGAGGCTTGATGCTTATATTGGCAAAATTTTTATCCCATCAAGTCAATGATTTTCTGTTAAGAGTTATTGGGTTAACCAATATGCTTTACGTGCCGATGGATATTTATAGCGATACAATAGCCCGTTCACACTTACGCTCTGATGCTTATATGCTAGCTGAAGAGTTTGGTGGTACTACACAGTTATGGGGCGGAGTATGGCTGGTGGTTAGTATCGGTCTGATATTGACTTGTCTGTATTGGCTTCTAAAGGGGAAAACGACTAGTTAGCGATTACTGGAATTTTGTGATTGATCCTTAAAGCGAGTTTTAATGAAATTATGACAAAGCCATGACAATTTGGAACTGGTTGCTTGTTAATATCCTGATATTGGATAACATAAGGAAGAAATAAATGATGAAATATACTGCTCCCTATATTAAGGTGCTGTTCTCAGCTACCTTGGTTGTGATGATCGCTAATTGTGCATCAAATAATCAAGAAAGTTCCAAAGATACCGATGAGTCACCGGTTGCTTCAATCACGCCTGAACTTGCAGCTGAGAGTGTAGAAGTCACGATTACTGGCTCCAGAATATCCACACAAGATTTAGATGAGTTAGTTATTACTGAGGAGCAGATTTCTCAGCAGCCCGTGTCTAAACCTGTTAGCAAAAAAATTGAACAGCTTTCGTCATTACCTCTGCTTAACAAAGCTAAACGAGAATTAAATGATAGCGAACAAAAACGTCTTGTAATTCGCGAACGGAACAACCAGAGAACTCAGCTTTCAGCAGAAGATAGAGAGCAGTTATACAGGACCATTGCGCATCACCCGGAGATTTCCGGGCAAATATTTAAACGTTATCGAGTTAACCCTACCATCCAGACGGCACATAACCCTGTTTCAACCTTTTCTATGGATGTCGATAATGGTTCTTACAAGTTGGCCACGGAAATGTTAAGACACCAACAGTTGCCAAATCCCGACGGTATTCGCATTGAAGAGTTTGTCAATTCAATGAACTATCAATACCATCAAAGTGAACAGTTGTTTTCAATAAGTGCAGAAGCAATACCTTCTCCTTTTCGATCTGGCTATCATATACTTCATATTGGATTGCAAACAAGAACTCTTACTGAACAACAACGTAATCCAAGTAATCTGGTACTAGTCGCTGATATTTCTGGATCAATGGCATCTGATAATAAGTTGGAGCTATTAAAAAACGCAATGACTACCCTGGTTTCGCAGCTTAATCAGGATGACCAGATTGCTATAGTAGTATACAACGATAATGCAACGACGATACTGGAGCCAACTCAAGTATCAAATAAACGAAAAATATTTAATGCTATTAATCAATTGAATGCTGGTGGCAGTACTAATGCAGAGCAAGGCTTGTTAAAAGGATATGAGATTGCTGAACGTATGTTTCAACCGGGTTTTAATAATAGGGTGATCCTGACATCTGACGGGATGGCAAATGTTGGCTCGACTTCGCCTGAGGCAATTCTGGAAAAAATAACAGAGAGTAAAGAGAAGGGAATTTTTCTGACTACTCTTGGGGTTGGTCGCGGTATGTTTAATGACTACTTACTAGAACAGCTAGCTAATCAGGGAAATGGTAATTATCTTTATATAGCCAACCAGCGTGATATTCAGGAAGCCTTTATTGATGATTTAAACAGTCAACTACAGACAGTCGCAAAGGATGCAAAAATTCAGGTTACATTTAACTCAAACCTTATATCGAATTATCGCTTATTAGGTTACGAAAATCGGCATTTAAATCAACAGGACTTTACTGATGCTGAGAAAGATGGCGGTGAGATAGGCGCTGGTCACAAAGTAACTGCTTTATATGAAATTAAAATCAAAAGTCAGGAAAGAACCCCAATGAATCATCAGTTAGCAAACAGAATTGCAAAACTCTCAATTGCTTACAAAAAACCACAAGGGCATAAGCTTCACTTTATTAATAAGAACATACCTATGAGTGTGATTAAAAGTTCCGCACTGTCGGCTTCTCCTGATAGCCGTCTTTCATTTGCAGTTGCCGCGTTTGCCGAAAAACTGCGACAATCCTATTGGGCAAGAGTTTATAGCTATCTTGATATCGAGCAGCTGCTCGCGACATTACCAAAAAGTTATCAACAACAATCACAAGTTAAAGTATTGATGGAGCAAGTTCGTATTGCAAAAAAACTTGACGCCAGAATCGATCACTTTGAACAGAACCATCCGATTTCTAACATTAATTTTGATCGAGTACCTTTACTTGATTAAATTAGCAAAAAATCCGGCCTCAATTTTAAGCTATC
>CBDUHU010000107.1:0-9264 GCA_965366725.1 uncultured Kangiellaceae bacterium | reverse complement strand
ACTCGCGACCCCGACCTTGGCAAGGTCGTGCTCTACCAGCTGAGCTATTCCCGCTTCAAGTGGAGTGGCATTTTACAGCAAGATTATGTTCTGTCAAGCAAGTTTATGACAACTTATTAAACTTTTTTAGTCTGGTCGTTTTGCATCCAACTTATGGATAAGTTATGTTCAATTTTTGTCTGAATCTACCTGACTTTGATGCTTTGCCGCTGAAAGTAGCGGCCAGGTAACCTTAAGATAAATAAACATCGACCAGAGTGTTAAAGCAACAGCTGAGTACATAAAGATATATCCCCATATATACAACTGGCTGTGAGCCCATATTGACTCAACATCATTTTCCTTTCCTGCAAGTAATAGAAAAAATATTGCAGAAAGTTGCATCAATGTTTTTAGTTTAGCCACAAATACGACCTTAATTGCTGAACGTTCCCCATATTCCGCCATCCACTCTCTTAACGCAGAAACAGTTATTTCCCGGCTAATAATGACTAATGCAGGGACTGCGATCCAGATAGTGGCGTGTTGCTCAACCAGTAGAACAAGTGACGCGGCAACCATTAGTTTATCAGCAACTGGATCAAGAAACTCTCCCAACGCTGACTGCATATTAAACTTTCGCGCAACCCAGCCATCAAACCAGTCGGTCCAGCCGACAACGGCAAAAATTAACGCAGCCGTTGTCTGGCCCCAACTAACTGGTAAATAGAAGAAAAATACCAATAACGGAATACAGATAATTCTAAAAGATGTCAGGATATTGGCAATATTCATTTAATTGAGTTCATTAGTTGCTGCTGAGCTGTTAGATGTACGCCATTTTATCACCCGCTACGCAGAAGTCATCCCTAATTTGCCACTTACTGCATATCCAGCTCAACTAGCGCTCTGATAAGAGCTTAACTTTAAGGCAGTTAAATTGGCTTACAGCCCACTCAACTGATAATTTGTCAACATTCTCTATCGACTAGTGCAGATGATCATAAATTACCTCAGCAAGGCTTTGACTAATGCCATCGACTTGTTTCAGATCACTAACACCCGCTCTTTTAACTTCTTGTAGCCCTCCAAAATACTGGATAATTGCCCTTCTGCGTTTAGCTCCAACACCAGGAATGCCCTCCAATATGGAGGTTTTTCTGAGTTTATCTCTCTTCCCTCTGTGACCGGTTATGGCAAACCGGTGCGCCTCGTCCCGAATAGCCTGAATCAGAAGCAAACCAATTGAATCTTCCTCCAGTCGACGTGCCACCGCTTCACTTGGAAAAAAGATTTGCTCCATACCAACTTTACGATCTGACCCTTTAGCAACACTAATCAGGGTAACCTGTGCTAACTCCAATTCTTCCAGCACTTTTTGTGCTTGATTTAACTGTCCCTTTCCACCATCAATAATCAACAAATCCGGCAAACGGGCTTCTTCTTTCACCAGCCGTTGGAATCGTCTGCGGACAGCTTGCTCTATTGCCGCATAATCGTCACCGGCGGCGACGTTATTGATATTAAAACGTCGATAATCTGATTTCTTTGCCTGGCCCTGTTCAAAAACAACACAGGAAGCGACAGTTTGTTCACCTTGAAAATGACTAATATCAAAACACTCCATACGCAATGGGAGCTTGTCCAGTGAAAGTTCGTCCATTAAACTCTGCATTCTTTTCTGGGTGTGACTTTTAGTGGCAAGTCGGGTTGCAATCATTTCTTTCATATTACGAACAGCCATTTCCAACCATGCAGCGCGGTTAGTTTTAACCTTGTGTGCTAGTCTTACTTTATTTGAGCGTGTTTCAGAGAGCAAAGCTTCAATCTGTTTTGCTTCAGAGAGCGAATGATTAACAATTATTTCAGCAGGCAATTCATTTTGTGGATTACTGTAAAAATGTCCAATAAAAGATTCTATTAACTCTACGGCCTGGATATTATCAGGAACTTTGGGGAAAAAATTACGATTTCCCTGAACCATACCATTGCGAATATGAAGCACAAAAATGCCCGCCGTTTTTTCGGTCACACCGGCTGCAATAATATCAATATTACTATCACTCATCTGAACCGATTGCTTTTCTAAAACTCTTCTCAATGCAATGATCTGATCGCGTACCTGAGCCGCCATTTCATACTCAAGGTTTTCAGCTGCCTTTTGCATTCTCTGGTTAAGATTATCGATAACTGACTCATTCTTTCCTTGATAAAACAATCTAACAAGATTGACATCTTTTAAATAATCTTGCTGACTGATTTTACAAACACAGGAGCCACTACATCGTTTAATTTGATATTGAAGACATGGGCGGGAACGATGTTTAAAAACACTATTTTCACATTGACGAATTAAAAATAGCTTTTGCATTAACGAAATACTATAGCGAGCGGCGCTCGAACCAGTGAAAGGTCCGAAATAATGACCTTTTTTATTCTGTCTTCCTCTGTGAATGCTTAGCCGCGGATAGTCTTCATCAGATAAGAAAATCGACGGGTAGGTTTTATCATCTCTGAACACAACATTATATCGAGGCCGATACTTTTTAATAAATTGATTTTCGAGAATCAGGGCTTCATTTTCACTCTCCGTGATCACAATCTGAATCGAATCAATTAGTGAAACCATCACCTTGGTTTTCGCGGTATGATCCTGCTTTTGAAAATAGCTGGATACCCGCTTTTTAAGATTTTTAGCTTTTCCTACATAAATAATTTCACCAGCCACATTGATCATCTGGTAAATACCCGGCTTACTGGTAAGATTTTTCAGAAATGACTGATATTCAAATGTGGAAGTGGTGATAATACTAGCCTTACTACAATGGGTAAAAAGCCTCTTTTATCAAAGCTTTTCGGACTCAATAATGCCATGCCGAATTGCCATATGGGTTAATTCAACATCATTTTCAATTTTAAGCTTTTCAAACAATCGATAACGGTAACTATTAACGGTCTTAGGACTCAAAAACAGCTGCTCTGAAATATCAGAAACCTTCTGACCTTTAGTAATCATCAGCATCACTTGCATTTCACGATCTGACAGTTCATCAAAGGGGCTTCCTTCATCGGGATTGACTGCTTTTAATGCCATCTGTTGAGCAATTTCAGGTGTCAGATAGCGCTTACCGCTAGCAACCTGGCGAATAGCAACAACCATTTCTTCAATGTCAGCACCTTTAGTTACATAACCTGATGCGCCAGCCTGCATAAAACGAGTTGGATAAGGCTCATCGCCATGAACCGTGACAGCGATTACTTTAACATCAGGATCAAACCTCAATAGTCTTCTAGTGGCTTCAAGACCACCAATGCCGGGCATATTAGCATCCATTAATACAACGTCCGGTCTTAACTCTCGCGCTTTAGCAACTCCACTTTCACCGCTCTCAGCTTCACCTACAACATCAATGACATCGTGATCAGCCAACAGTCGACTGATGCCACACCTAATCAACTCGTGGTCATCTACAATTAGTACTTTAATCAATGGTTCTCTCCATGTGTTGCGGCATTAATTATTTAATTAAAAGACGAAATAAGAGAATCAAAAAACTCAAAAGGACTATCAATCAGCGATGCTAACGATAATCCTGAATGTTTTTGTTTCTATTTTTGCCAGTAACGTTATTTCAGTGATTCCCACTCTAAATTAATTTAAAGTTCGCCACTTATAATGGTCTTTTTTAAAATAAAGAGAACAGTGAAAATAACGCGACAGGAAAGTCCAACTTATTCCGAATTCAGCTCATTGATAAAATACTAACATTTAATTGGCTTAGAGCAAATAAATAACATGATACAGATAACAGGATTTCTCTAGCCAGGGCAAAAATATGACGCGATATTTTTTAGTAGTACTGATAAAATTATAACTATCAATAATCAAGTTTACTCTCTGGAGTTCTAATGCAAAATTATCAAGCACCTGATGGCTTATTAAATGAGCGGGTTATACTTATTACCGGTGCTAGTGATGGAATAGGTAAAGCTGTAGCTAAGGAATACGCCCGGTTTGGTGCAACAGTCATTCTTCATGGAAGAGATATTCCAAAGTTGGAAGGCGTTTATGATGAAATTATTGCCGCAGGTTATCCGAAGCCAGCTATTCTTCCACTTAACTTAGTAAACGCATCGCCAGAGCAGTTTAAGAGCCTTGCCAGCACCATTGAACAAGAACTTGGCAGATTAGACGGTATCGTGCACAACGCTGGGATGATTAGCGAATTAGCCCCGATAGAGCATACTTCGGCAGATACCTGGCATCAAATCATGCAAGTCAATATTAATGCTGTTTATTTAATTACCAACGCCTGTTTACCTTTGCTGCGACAATCTCCATCGTCATCAATTATTATGACTTCATCAGGAGTCGGTAAAAAGGGTCGAGCATTTTGGGGGCCTTATGCTGTTTCCAAATTTGCAATAGAAGGGTTAACTCAGGTTCTTGCCGATGAACTGGATGGCTCCACCATTAGAGTGAACGCAATTAACCCAGGGGCAACTCGAACAAAAATGCGCGCAACAGCATACCCGGCTGAAGATAAGTACCGGTTACAAACGCCTGAGCAACTAACTCCGCTTTACTTGTATCTGATGGGGGATGAAAGTAATTCTATCAACGGACAATCAATCGACGCGCAAAACTAAGATAATCGGCAATTAAATCAATACCAGTCAGTTGTCGCTGTTTATCCAGTAAAATAATAATCCTGATTGCGCGTAATTCCCCCTTAGCTGGATAAAAAGCGGCAGTTTTTTGCCGCTTTTTGCAACAAACTCAACTATTTTTGTGAAGAAAATCCTAACTAATTGATTTATAACGCCAAAAAAGCGTCACTTTATTTTCAATCCACTCGCAACCCGCGTACAATAGTATTTATCTAACTGTTTTAAATAGATTTTTTATTCTTGGCACGCTACCTGCTTAGTCATGTTTAGATAGAAAACGGCTTAAGACTCTGCTGTAGAGGCAAATTATGACAACAAATTCATCATCAAAAGTAATTGGTATTGACCGTTACCGAGTGGAAACACAAGTTGAACGGGAAGCAACAGATACCACCAGACTCGCACTTAAGTTACAACAAACACTTGAGTTGCCGCCACTATTACAAGCTTTTTGTGATGAAACAGCAAAAATAATTCCTTGTGATTCTGTTAGATATAGCAACGTGAATAAATTGCTCAACTATCAATCCGGTGAAGATCAGGTTCATCGGTGTCGTTATCAACTGGAATTAGAAGGTGAGTTATTGGGCGAGATTGAATGTACCCGAGGCAAACCTTTTACCATGCAGGAAACTGACAAAATGGAAAGTTTGTTAAGCCTGCTAATTTACCCACTCAGGAACGCGCTACTTTATCAAAAAGCAGTTGCCGAAGCTCATAGAGATCCACTCACTCAAATCGGTAATCGAGCCGCATTTGATGAAGCACTTGACCGAGAAATATGTTCCTTTAAACGCCATCAGAAAGGATTTTCGCTGATGGTCATTGATCTCGATTTTTTTAAAAAAATTAATGATACCTATGGCCATATCACCGGTGATAATGTGCTTAAAACGGTCGCCCAGACAATTCGTAATACTTTGCGCCGTTCCGATGAAGTGTTTCGCTACGGAGGAGAAGAATTTGTTGTTATGTTAAGTAACACCAATATAGCGGGAGCGCGATTTATTGCAGAAAGAATTAGACGCGAGATTAAAAAAATTACTATTCGTACTGAAAAAGATATTAAGCTATCTGCTTCAATAGGTATTTCTTCAAGCCGAACTATTGGTGATGTCAATGACACTTTATTTCATGCTGACAAAGCGCTTTACCAGGCAAAAGCTGAAGGTCGGGATAAAGTAATTGTTCGTCCTTAATAAAGCGGTTGCCAGGTTAAAATCAACAGCAAAAGATAAATACAGTTCAAATTTTGATAATATGCGTACGACAATAATTCTAATCAATTCGGTTAATTTTAACCTCAGATGTTCCCTATAAATCTATTTAGAGAACATCTGATTTATCATCCTGTACTATCTTAGTAAAAACCCTCACCAGCTTCCGCTTTATCCAATAACATTTGCGCAGGTTTAAATCGACTACCATGTGCCTTTTCCAGATATTGCATCTTTTTTACAATCTCCGCAGCACCGATGGTATCAATATAACGGAATGGGCCGCCCAAAAATGGTGGAAAGCCAATACCAAAAATAGCACCAATGTCACCGTCTCTAACATTACGAATAATTTTATCTTCAAGACATCGAACCGCGTCATTGATCATCATTAATAGACAACGTTCCGAAATTTTTTCATCACTCAATGAGTTAGTTGGTTGAATACCGAGAACTTTATAAATACTTTCATCAACCGACTTTTTCCCCTTACCAGTATTGTTATAGCGATAAAAGCCACGACCATTTTTTCGCCCTTTACGATCATCCGCTTTCAATTTATCAAACATTGCCGGTGGCGACATTCTTTCTCCAAATGCTTCTTCAAGTATCGGCGCTACCTTGGTTGCGACATCAATACCTACTTCATCAAGTAAAGTCATTGGTCCAACAGGGAAACCACTATTAACTAATGCTTTATCAATCTTATCAACTGCAACCCCTTCAGCAACCAGTCTCCCGGCTTCATTCATATAAGGCGCGAGAATACGATTAACATAAAAACCTGCACCGTCTTCTACAACAATAACCGTTTTTCCTTGTTGCTTGCCGAACTCGACGCTAGTAGCTATCACTTGATCACTGGTATCTTTACCGCGAATAATCTCCAACAAAGGCATCTTATCGACTGGTGAAAAATAATGTAAACCTACAATATTTTGCGGCCGCTGACTTGCACTCGCAATATCTGAGATAGGTATTGAAGAAGTGTTAGTTGCAAAGATGACCTTCTCATCGCAAATAGCTTCAATATCTTTGATCATTTGCTGTTTCAATGCCAGGTCTTCAAATACCGCCTCAATCACTAAATCTGCACGCTTGAATCCCTGATAGTCAGTTGTGCCACTAATGGCAGCAAAACGCTTGCTGGCTTCAGTAATTGAAATACGATTTCGTTTTATTCGCTTACGATAAATTTCCCAGCAATACTTTAATGCGTGACTGACCCCTTTTTCATTCATATCTTTAATACGCACTTTTTTTCCAGCCTTGTCAGCTGATACAAATGCGATCCCGGCTCCCATTAAGCCGCCGCCTAAAACTCCGATCCGTTCAATTGGCTGGGCTTCACAGGCATCATCAGAGTTCGCCGTATCAATCCCTGAATCTTTCTTTAATTCAGTCGTCGAAAAAAAGATATTCATTAATTGCTCTGCTTGCGGTGAAACAACCAACTCGCCAAATAGTCTTGCTTCGGTCGCAAGGCCCTGGACTAATCCGTCTTCCATACCAACTTTTACGCACTCAATTATTTTGCCCGGTGATGGATAATTTCCGCGAGTTTTTTTAGTCACCGTTTGAAGCGCTTTATCAAAAATGATTTTGCGACCAAATGCAGATGTTTCCAGCGCAAGTTTTTGTAATTCACTGGTATTGAGCAGCGATGAGGTCTTAAATTCGGGTTTTAGTTGGCTAGTTTGACGTCTTTTTCTGTTAACCAGTTTAGTTGCCATTTTCTCAGCCGCTTTACGTAAATTGGCACGTGGAACAACTTCATCAACCAGACCTATTCGGCGTGCCTGTTTAGCAACTAATTGACGACCAGTTAACATCATATCCAACGCTGTCGCAATACCCACAAGTCTTGGCAACCTCTGAGTTCCGCCACCACCGGGAAGTAAACCTAGCTGAACTTCCGGCAAACCAAGTCTGGTAGCCCTGTCATCAGTACAAATTCGCTGGCTACAGGCCAATGCTAACTCTAAACCACCGCCAAGGCAGGTACCGTGTATAGCTGCTATGACTGGCATTTGCAGCGCTTCCAGACGGGCAAAAACCTGATGCCCTTTCAATGCCAGTTCAGTCGCAGCTTCAGCAGTGTTAATTGACTCTAACTGGGCAATATCAGCACCAGCAATAAAGTTATTACCTTTTCCACTGATTAATACTAATGAACGAATGGCACTATTTGCTTCAATCTCATCAAACAGACTATTGATCTCATCAACAAACTCTCCTTTTAACGTATTTTGGGAACTACCGGGAACATCGATGGTAATCCAGCCAATACCTCTGTCACTGACTTCCAGTGAAAATGCTGATTGGTTATTTGCTTCCATTATTCTGCCTCCAGAATCATTGCTGCACCCAGTCCGCCAGCTGCACATGCAGTTGTTAAACCTAAACCTCCACCACGTCTCTTTAATTCCCGTAGAGTTTGGGTGATCATTCTCGCCCCAGTCGCGGCAAAAGGATGACCATAAGCAATTGAACCACCCTGTACATTAAATTTATCCATATCTATTTCACCAATAGGGTTACTTCGATTGAGTTTTTCCTGAGCAAATTGCTTGCTGGCAAATGCTTGTACATTACATAAAGCTTGCGCAGCAAATGCTTCATGCATATCAATTAACGTAAGATCAGATAACTGAAGACCAGCTTTGTCCAACGCCATTGGAGTCGCATAAGATGGTCCCATTAACATATCATGAGTTGCATCAATCGCGGCAAAACTATAACTTCGAATATAACCTAAAGGTTCATAGCCCAGTTCTTTTGCACGTGACTCACTCATCATCAATAATGCTGCTCCACCATCAGTCAATCCAGTGCTATTAGCAGCAGTAAGAGTCCCATGTAACCGATCAAAAGCAGGTTTTAATTTAGCGTAACCTTCCAACTTTGAATCAAACCTCACGGTGTTGTCCTGCGAAAGGGATTCATTGAAGGGGTCAACATAAGCAGTCATTACTTCATCATTAAGGTTACCTGACTCCCAGGCTTTTGCCGCAAGTGTATGTGAACGGTGAGCCAGTTCATCTTGTGCTTCTCTGGTGATACCATGATCCCGTGCCATTTGCTCAGCATTTTGACCCATCGTTAAGCCTGTTGAATATTCCTTAACTGATGGAGGAACCGGTGCAAAATCTTTTGGCCGTAATTGACTGAAAAGCTTCAATCTTTGCCCCATTGTCCTAGCTTTTGAAAGTTGAACGAGTATTGAAGCCATCTTCTTGGTTACACCAATAGGAACAACCGATGAAGTATCGGCACCACCAGCTACTCCAACAGAAATACTGCCAGCCATAATCGACTCAGCAACACTCACCGCAGACTGGAAGCTTGTTGCACAGGCTCTGGAAACACTGTAAGCATCAGTATTCACATTCATTCC
>CBDUHU010000106.1:0-9274 GCA_965366725.1 uncultured Kangiellaceae bacterium | reverse complement strand
ATTTCAGCTTGATAAGCTTCTAAAATACCTCGATATTTTTCAGAGTTTGAAAAGTCAGCTCTCAGCATTGCATTTTTTAACCGGTTAACACGACCAAGACGTTTCTCACGGTCAAAAGGCATATCAAGCGTAATAAACTTTTCTAGTGTAGCCAGCATTTCATTCATCAAAGGCACAACACCACGTTCAGTCGTGTCAATTGTATCCATTTGCTTTTGAATAGACTGCATTTCTTCTTCTTGTGATTCAATCAGTACTTCTAATTGACGGTTATAGTCTTTTAACTGCTCTATCACTCGAAGTGCATTTTTGTAATCAGCAGACATATCAACAGTTTGCTCAGCAAAACGATCAATTTTTTTCTGTGACTTGCTGGAAGCAGCAGCAACCTCCTTTTCAATCTTTATCGGAGTATCTAATGGGCTTGCATTAGCGTTGCCCGCTAAAAAGAAAGCTAACATTCCTGAGATTGCAGCTCTTAATACAGTTATTTTATTGCGTTTAAGCATGTGACTTCCTAATTATTTTAGGGTTGAAAATAAAAACGGTATAGTTAGTAAATATTATATCTTACAAACAACTTCAAGATAGTCTGGTACAAAATCCATCTAACTAAATTGAAATGTTTTTATACGTTTATAGTGCGACATAACAGACATCATACGCACGATAGGCCGACTATAAACATTATGGATTAGTGAGTCAATGGATTATGAACAAAGAATTGTCCCGAATATGCAAGTAATAAATTGTACTCAAGGCTCTATTAAGTAACAAATTTTGACAGCAGCACTTTATCAAGGTTTTTCTAAAAGGCTTATCTACAGCGTATTTCGTACATCATCAAATCTCATATTGATATTCTTGATTGTATTCTTTTAGAACAGCAATAACACTAATATGCCACAGAATATATCAGAAAAAAGATAACAGCACACACTGGTAAGATGAGTCACCAATTAAAACTTCTTCACTTATTATTAATAGGCTGACCGGCATCTAATGTTCGGCTGAATCAGTATAATAGTGAAAATAAGCAATTGGTTGATACATCCTGTTAGATTGCGCTGGACTTTAAGCCTAACTACTTTTATCCTCATTTGCCTGAAAATCAACCACGATATAGCACTTTCTAATGGCGTTTGACAAATTACCTGAAGTCGAGAAGCTAATCCATGTGATTAACCAATTCATTGAACAGCAAGATTTCAGCAATGCAATAAACGCTTGCACTGCGCTAAACCAAAGCTATCCGAAGCACGCTGAGGGTTGGTATATTACTTCAAGACTCGCATTACAACTTAATAATCCAGCTCATGCGCTAAATCTAATCGAAAAGTCACGCTTGCTCGAGCCACTATCTATTCGTTGGAAATTACATCAAATTCATTGTCTTGCCGCAACTAATGAGAGAGAAAAATCTTTATTTTTAGCCCGCGAGTTAACCAAATCATGTCTGGACGACTCGCTTATTTGTGAAGAGTTGGCTTTGTTTTTTTGTCATTATGAGCAATTCGAAGAGGCAAAAAATCTTTATACTAATGCAGTTAAATTCAATAAAAATTCAACCCAGCTTTACTATAATCTTGGCTCAGTCCAACGTTATCTTGGTGAATTAAATCTAGCGATAGATTCATGTGATAAAGCAATAGCACTCGAAAGATTTAATGCTGATGCACATTTTTTGCGTTCAAGCCTTTCCAAACAGTCTAACCAAAGTAATCATATCATCGAGTTAGAGCAAATTACTCATTCTGATTCAATTCACCCGGTGGCAAAAGCAAAAATCCACTTTGCGCTTGCCAAAGAACTGGAAGACTGTCAAAGATATGAAGAGAGCTTTGAGTCTCGCAAACGTGGTGCAAAACTTTACCGGGATCAACTTGACTATCAAGCTACATCCGACATTGCTTTTATTCGGCAGATAAAATCTGTTTATAACAAGGAGCTTTTTAGTCAAAATATTAAAGGCAGTGATAATAAAGAGACCATTTTTGTACTTGGACTTCCCCGCTCGGGTACCACTTTGGTTGAACGAATAATCGGCAATCACAAAGATGTCTTTAGTGCGGGAGAATTAACTAACTTTACTCACCAGATGGTAGCTATGATGGAAAACCTCTCGACTAACTCGAACTTGTCGAGAACAGAGTTAGTTCAGCTAAGTAGCCAGATGAATTTTAAACAGCTTGGTGAGTCTTATGTACAAAGTACTCGGCCTTCAACTGCTGCCAGGCCACGCTTTATCGATAAGTTTCCACAAAACTCACTTTATGCGGGTATTATTCATTTAGCTCTTCCTGGAGCAAAAATAGTGCTCTTGGAACGACACCCCCTTGATGTTTGTTATGCAATCTATAAGCAACTTTTTACCGAGATATACCAATTCTCTTATGATCTCAATGAATTAGCAGACTATTATATTGCTTACCACCAATTAATGGAGCACTGGAAAGAACTACTGCCGGGTATTATTCATGTTGTACGTTACGAAGAGCTGGTAACGGATCTTAAGTCAGAAACAGAAAAACTACTGGCCCACTGCCATTTAAGCTGGCAAGCAGAGTGCCTTGAATTCCATAACAATCGTCAAGCTTCAACCACAGCAAGCGCTAGTCAGGTCAGGGAAAAGTTATATTCCTCTTCGATAGGACTCTGGAAGAATTATCAGACTCAACTAGCACCATTAATTGATAAGTTGGAAAAAGCTGGCTGTCTTAAGAATTGGTCCATCAACCCCGACAGCTAAGTTATATGACATCAGACGCAGACTTTGCGCGAGCAATGTTTGAGCGCACTTCCCAGAAAAACTGGTGTGAATCATATTGTATATATCGAGAATTAATATTGGACATTCCATCAGGATCGTCAAACTCGATAGCCGAAGCGGTGTAATCTTGCAGGCGATCGTCAGACTGCTTCGAATTTCGGGCTAAAAAATAACGCTCAAAATCATGCTCGACTTTGAGAGTCACCGGATAGCTGCGAGTTTCTTCCGGCATCGCCATTTCGTTTAGTTTCAACACAGTATCCAAAGCAGAGTCTCTGTCAACACCATATAATGAATAAACCAGATGAGCAATTTCATCATAAAAACAACTCCAGCCTCCTGGCATGCATTTATCAGTCTCAAAAAACCTGAATGCAAAAACGATTCGTGGATAAGCTTTATCGCCTTCATGAACTATCTTACGAATTTCATCTAACACCGTAGTTGCTTTAATATTGTGATCCCACTGTAAAAATCTAAGTACATAACGCAGAAGTGAGTATCCGTCAGCCACAGTATATATTTGGTACATAAGTTTCATTTCTTTAAGATCATCCTCGCTATAGCTGTAGGTTGAAATTAAGAAATCATCCTGATCGACTTTTATTTTATATTTTTCAATATACTCAGGATCTGCCATTGGGCTGTTTGGCAATAACTGGGTTGGATAGGCTTTTAAAGAAACATCAAGATCAAAATAACGTTGAAGATCTTTTTTGAAGGCATCCAGGGTAATTCCAGGTAAGCCTATCATCAAGTCTGTTGACAATGGTAACGACAAATTTCTGAATATTTCGCTCAACTCATCATACTTTTTGGTCTTTATATTTTTTCTATTAATTACTTCAAGTGTTGTTGTATCAGTTGTCTGTATTGAAATTACCCCCTGGCTAATTATTCCACCAGCAGAGAATACTTTAATAATTTCCGCTAATCGCCAAGTTGTATTTTTTGTGTAGTTCACTACAATTTCCTGCGGATAACCGTATTTTTCTTTGGTTTCGACGATGAATTCAGACAACTCAATATCCCGATCATAAAGACCGAAGTTGGCATCTGCGATCCACAAAACCCGAACCTTTTGCTTTGCAATCCAGTCTATTTCCTGCTTTGTTCTTTCCAGATCAAATTTTCTTATTTTCTGATTAGTTGCAGATCCCCAGTCACAAAAGGTACAACCAAATGGGCAACCTCTGTTTGACTCTATAATAGCGGCTTCAACTTTATCGCTATAGCTATCGAAATACCCCTGATTATAAGGTGACGGAATCATGTCGAGTTTTTCAAGACGTGTTCTCGACTTTGTTCTAATTAAATGGTCACCTTTTACACTATGATTTCTAAAACTAATACCAGCAACACATTCAAGCTTTTCAGTGAGATAAGAGATATCTTTGTTTTGGCTTCTCGATAAACACTTAAAAATTTCGACAATAGCAGCTTCACCTTCTCCATGAACACAAATATCGACTGAATCATGTTGTTCAAAAAACTGACGACTTTTCAGTTCATAGTCTGGCGTACTGGGACCGCCATGAATAGTAAGATTGCCTGTTAGGTGTGACTTTATCAGTGCAGATATCTTAAGGTTAGTGTCAAGTGACCACATATAATTTGAAAACAACCAGACACCCTTTCCAAACTTTTTATAAGGTCCATTAATAAATGCTTCTGGTGACAGGTAGTTGATTGGTATTAATAAGTAATCTTTTAATAGCTCACCATCTCCATGTGCCTGTAACGAACTATAAATCATTCCCAGAGCCAGCGGATAATGATTTTGCATATGTGGTACAAAGTAAACTGGTATTCTGCCATCGGCATTGATATCTTCCCACCGAACGACTGAAATATCTGGTTCCATTCCATTCGGTGATCGCTCAATCACTTCTGAGCAGGGCAATGCGGGTTTCTTTTCTTCATCATCTGCTTCTGCGAATAAAACACCAATAGTTAGCAAATGTTCACTGAGTTTCTCAGCTTTTTCTGGACTTAGAGTATTTATTGTCTGAGTAACGAGACTTGAAAAGGAATCCGTCTTAGCAAATAACGTCAGAACTAACAATAACTCTGTCGATAAGAGTATGTAGCCTCGTTGAAGTGGTGACCATATTTTAAATCCTTGAACGGAGGGTATCAGTGCAAAATTTGAAGTCAGCCTGATTCTTGTATTTTGTTTAATAAGTTGTTTAGTGCCAGAAGCAGGCTCTTCAGGCTGAAGAGTATCTTGCTCAGCATAAGGGGCGTCATCTTTTATCAATAATCCTTTGTTAATAAAATCATCTAACCTTTGTACGATTATCTGGACAGAAATACCAGAAACCATCGATTTTACAATCGGGTTATCTATAAATTTTTGTGCTGCTATTTCGGGCTGATGCGCCACCATCAAAAATGAAAGAAGAATGATATCCAGCTCTTGCAATGGAACCGGAGTAAAGCCACCAGATAATTGACCAGCAAAAAACTGACCATTTCTTTGCAAAACCATCACTCTCGGGTTTATTTTGACTAGTAAACAGCTCATATTACGTTCCCACCTTAATCAATATCATCCACTCTTTTTGAGTTAGTGGATTGATGCCCAATCCAATAGCATCATAATTACTATTCATCGTTAGCTAATATCAATCAGGCTTAATAAATTGATAATAATTACCGGCGTTTTCACTGCCTGCCTGTAATATTTCACCATTGCCAATTAACTTAAGTCCATTCTTCTCGAAAATTTTATACCAACCAGGCGCTTCTTTTATTTTATGCGATACTCCGACCACATCTTTTAGTCGTGCGTAAGCAAACCAGTGTTGCATGTAATAAAACTCTATTTCCCCTTCCAGCTGTTTGAAGCGAGACTTTTCCATGGTTATCAGGCTTTGTAAAAAATTAATTAATCCTGCGAAAAGATCACTCGCTTGTGTTTTATGTTCTTCAATCAGATGGGCGCAAACCTTCTTTAGTTTTCTTTGTACTTCTCTATGTTTCAATTTCTTTTTAAAGTAATCAGTAAATGTGGAAAAAAAGCCTAGCGTTTTCAGTTGCTCATATTGAATTTTTTCCTGCTCCATATAGGCGAGTATCGCGGTAGAGTTAGCGTGACTGATAAACACAAACCTTCCGCCAGGTTTAAGTAAACGGTTTACTTGTAGTGCAGTTTTTTCCCAATCACAGTATTCAATACCATACTGGCTGGTTATCAGGTCAAACTGATTTGATTGCAATGTAATATCTTCAATTTTACACTCACCAACAAATTCAACTTTGTGCAAAAGCTTTTCCATATGGGGAAATTTAGTTTGTACATTGTCTTTTGAGATCTTTGCAGCATCAACACCAAGTATTTCGAAATCTCTATTATTAGAAGCTGAATAACTAGCAGCAAGTAAAGCGATAGCCCCGTTACCAGTGCATAAATCCAATAGCTTACTCTGTTGGGGAAGCTTTTCAAAAGTGTCCTTCCAGAGTTCACCAATTTCACCGTCATAATTTTCCAGAAAATCCTGAGGTAGTGAAGTTAAGTTACCCCCTTCCCAGTAGTTGCTCCAGTGGTTAAGTTTGTTATTCATAGTATTCTAATTAATTAAAGTAAGTGGTAATTAAGCAATCGGATCAATGGAAATGGAATCATCAATAATCGCGATGAGACATAAATATATGAATTTTTTGGAATTAAAAAAGGCGTGCACAAGGCACGCCTTCATTGACAGTAGTTAAACTATCTTAGAACGATTGAGTGTATCGAACATAAGTAACACGACCGTAACCATCATATAGGTTGAAGTCATAGTCACGTGCGTCGATGAAACCTTCGCCAATTGGTGGCTCTTTTTCACCGATGTTTCTAACACCAACAGTTAGCTTACCATTCCATGCAGCGTGGTAGTTAACCTGAAGATCATGAGTTACCCAAGTAGGAACGTGACCAAAACGAGTTTTGTTACCGTCATCATCTGTTCCAGTTTCACTGAAGTAACTGTTGATTAGGTTCAAGTTATAACCGAAGCTGAAATCTCCGTATGCAAATACGTTAGAGATTACCATTCTGTCAGCTGGAGTTCCTGGATCTTCAACTAGATCAGGACCTTCAACACCGTTATCAACAAGTGATTGGTCAAACAAGTGAGCAATCTGGATGTTGTTTGTCATTTTACCGCCAAACAAATCGTAGTTGAAACGTCCGTTGAAATCGATACCAGAAGTTTTCAAATCACCTTCGTTACCGAAACCTTGAATGATGCTAAGAATAGAACCACTTGATGCACGAGTTACACCTAATCCAGCAGGGATTGGAGAACCGTCATTTTCAGCATTTACAAGAGTTTGAGCATCGAAGAACTTGATACGGTTATCAATTTCGATGTTCCAGTAATCAACTGTGAAGTTAAACCAGTCAGTTGGCTCATAAGCAAATCCAATCGCGAATTGATCAGAGTTTTCTGAATCAAGAGATGGGTTTGCAGTACGAGTACCATTGATTTGAAGTGAACAGTTAGCAGCTTGTCCCTGGTTAACACATGATACTGGATCACGTACAGAGTCAGCACTTTCTGAATCAGCTTGAGTCAAAATATCAAGTGTTGGAGCTCTGAAACCTTGACCGTAAGAAGCACGAACTGTTAACTCATCCATTGGCTGCCATCTAGCAGAAATCTTTGGAGAGAAATCATCACCGTAATCACTATAGTCATCGTAACGACCAGCGATTGTAACTTCTAATTCATCAGTTACAGGGATTAAAGTTTCAAAGTAAGCAGAAGTTACGTCACGCTCACCACCAGCACTGTTACCAGCTGAACCACCAACTTGACCAGCTTCTGAAAGCGAGTCGTACTTGTCAGAGTAGATTTCTTCACGGTACTCAGCACCAACGAAAGTTTGTACTGTTCCGCCGTCCATTTCGAACATATCAAATGCAGCAGAAATCCAGAATTCATTCTGGTCAAATTGACCGATACGTGAAGTCGTTACACGCATTGAGTTAAGAACATCATCAGAACTGCTGTACGGGTCGTTTAAGTTGTATGCACCACTTTCGATAAGCTCTGCAGCAGCAGAACGTAGTAAGTAGTTACGGCCAATTTCGTTAGTTCTGTTTTGAGTGCGACGAGCACCAAAATCTAATTCTAATTCACCAACAAAACCAGTGAAACCAACTTGAATGTCAGTTTTCTCGTTATCTACTTCGTTGTCACGATTACCTAGCGCATCAAAACGGTGCCACCAGTTAACTGCTTGTGGAGCTAAACCTAAAGAAGGGTTGTAGACAGGAGCAGAAGGGTTAGTTGGGTTATTCGGGCTTTCAGCACTTAATACAGTTGAGAAGTAACTTGAATCAGGAACTGGAGCGTAACGTCCGAATGAGCTAGTTTTTGCAACACTTGCGTTTGCCCAAACTTCCCAATCACTGTTGATGTCATGCTTAGCTTTTAACCACAAAGCTCTGTTTGAAGTAGAAGCTTCGTCAGCACTTACTAATGTGAAGTCATATGCACAACGTTGTCCAAGAACGAAGAAACCAGTACCTGGGAAGTTACAGTCACCGATTGTTCTCCAGTTAAACTCGTCGTTTCCGTCAGCATCGATAGTTGTGAAACTGTTACCGAAAACAGAAGCACCTGTTTGTAGCCAAGGGAAGTCACGAGCAAAGATAATATCTCTGTCATTCCAAGAAACACCACCTAAGATGCTAGTAGATGCACTTGAAGTACCGAACAGTACAGAACCTTCTTCTCTATCACCGCCTTCATCAGGAATACTTACAGTAGCCTGACCGTACATGATTTCAGCACCTTCGAAATCAGTTTTAGTGATAATGTTGATTACACCACCGATAGCGTCAGAACCGTAAGTTGCAGAAGCACCGTCAGTTAGAACTTCAATACGCTCGATTGCACCCATTGGAATGGTGTTTAAATCGTTGTTTGAACCAGTTGAAGGTGATTTAGGCATACGACGGCCATCAATCAAAACTAAGGTACGAGAAGAACCGATACCACGTAGACTTACAGCAGAAGTACCCTGCGCTGAACTACCTGATTGAGGTCTGAATGAACCTGCACTATTGAAAGTTAGGTTACGTAAGAAATCAGCAGCTGAACTTTCACCGCTTAGGTCAATTTCTTCTCTGCTAATAACAGTGATAGGAGACGAACCTTCAACATCAGTACGCTTAATACGCGAACCTGTAATTGTAATTTTTTGCTCATCACCTTCTTCTTCAGCGGCGAAGGTGCTTGGCGCCACTACTAAAGACGCTGCAGCACTCGCGAAAAGAGCGGTGCGTACGGCTTTAGCAAGTGGAGTGCGTTTATCTAATGTACTCAATTTAATTCTCCCTGGTTGTCATGGAGGTTGTTATTTAGCTTTCTTTCGGCTCTTCGTTATGTTCGAAAAGTCCCAAATAAGCCTTGTTTGGCCATACGGCCTGATCTGCCAGCCCCGATACTAACTGGATCTAAACACTTAGGTCAACCTCTTGTTAAAAAAATGTAGCTCTATTGAGTA
>CBDUHU010000105.1:0-9314 GCA_965366725.1 uncultured Kangiellaceae bacterium | reverse complement strand
CTCCGGTCCGGTTCATAAAAAACCCGTTGTCCTGGTTTAAGGCGATAACTGAATTTAAAGCTACTATTTGTGGCGCGCCTAACTTTGCCTTTGATCACTGCATTGAACGTATTAAGCCACATCAGTTAACAGGTATTGACCTTTCTTCATGGCGCATAGCGTTTAACGCGGCTGAACCTGTAGATTCAAACACGCTAATGATATTTAGTGAACGCTTTGCTAGAGTCGGGTTTAAAGAGTCTTCAATTTTCCCTGCTTATGGGATGGCAGAGGCTACGGTATTTATTTGTGGTGGATCATATGCAACACCCTATATTGCCAGTCCTTTTAGTAGTGATAGTTTGCAGAATGGACAAGCTATTATTTCCGAAGATTCAACAAAGCAGCAGATTCTGATAGCTCATGGACATGTTCAGGCTGAACATCATCTTAAGATCGTATCGCCTGAAACCCTGACAGAAGTTCCTGAAGGGACGGTGGGAGAAATTTGGTTTTCCGGCCCCAGTCTTGCCCAAGGTTATTGGAATGATGCTGAGAAAACCAATGCCAGTTTCGGTGCCCGTTTGGAAAATAATGAATACCGTTATCTACGTACTGGGGATCTGGGTTTTATACATCAGGACGAATTGTATATCTCAGGTCGTATTAAAGATGTGCTAATTATAAAAGGTCGAAATTACTACCCTCAAGATTTCGAGAAGCTAGCATATAATGTTTACCCTGGGCTAAATCAGAATGGCGCATGCGCATTTGAAGCTAACGGTAAGGCTATATTGTTGTTAGAAATCAGTCGGAATATGTTGAAAAAGTTCGATTTTAAGCTTGCATGTGACACTATTAAAACAGCAGTTTTTGAACAGTTCGAGGTAGTGATAGAAGATATTGTTTTCTTAAAAACGGGAAGAATAAACAGAACTTCCAGTGGAAAAATTCAACGTTCTTTGTCAAAAAAACGATATCTGTCAGATGATTTTGATTTCCTATATTGCGCTTCAAAAGAACAAACTGGCGGGGAGAACAATCAACTATCTGAAAAAACTAATGTTTATATTTCAGAAATGGAAGAACAATTATGTGCTTTGTGGCAGGATACTTTTAACCTCGAGAGTATCGGTGTAGATGATAATTTTTTGAATCTGGGCGGTCATTCTCTATTAGCAGCTACATTAATTTCAAAGATTCAGAAAAATTGGAATGTCAAAATTTCAATCAGAGATTTTTTTACAGCCAACACAATTAGTAAATTAAGCAAAGTGATAGAAACTGCTTCAGGCAGTCAGTTGCCCGCGATAAAACCTGTTGTTGATACCGATTTTATATTACCGTCCTATGCTCAGGAACGAATGTGGATTGTTAACCAAATAGAATTGGAGCAAGCTCAATATAACCTCTCGTATTCCCTAAAACTTTATGGCGAATTGAATGAAGAATTTTTGCACCAGGCGTTTACAACAATCTTAGCAAGACATCAGGTGTTACGAACAACTTTTAAGGAAGTTGATGGGCAAGTATACCAATCAGTTCAAGAGTCATTTCAATTTAAAATTCCAACGATTGATTTAACTGATATCTCTATATCTCAACAAGCAAGTCGTGTTGCAGAATTAACTAAGGCTGAAGCAATAAAGCAATTTAATCTTGCCGAAGATTTAATGCTGAGAGTAGCACTATTGAAGCTAAACCCCCAGTCTCAAATTATGTTACTGACAGTACATCACATTGCAGCAGATGGTTGGTCTTTGGGAGTTCTAATCAAAGAACTTAATGCTTTGTACGCTGCACTGACTTTTGGTTCGAAAAACTCACTTGCTCAACTGGATATCCAATATATCGATTACGCTTCTTGGCAACGAGACTGGCTTAAAGAAGATGTTTTACAAAGTCATCTGAGTTACTGGAAAGAACAATTAGACGACTTACCTGTTATTCACTCTTTACCTTTAGACTATGCTCGACCGGCAATACAAAGTTTTCAAGGGTCATCTGTTCACCATACACTTTCTAAAGAGCTTTATGACGATTTGATTAAGTTAGCCAGAGAAAACGAAGCAACACTATTCATGCTGTTAAATGCGGCATTTGCAAGTTTCATAAGCCGGTACTCCGGAGAGACTGATATTGTTATTGGTTCGCCTATAGCTAATAGAGAACTGGCAGAAGTTGCGCCGTTAATAGGTCTATTTATCAACAACCTGGTTTTCCGTTCAGATCTATCTACAGATCCGGCTTTTGTTGATTTACTTCAACAAAGTAAGGAACGTATTTTTGCTGCCTATGAACATCAGCAAATGCCATTTGAAAAATTGGTGGATGAGTTACAACCGGAACGTACTCTCAGCCATAGTCCATTATTCCAGGTGATGTTGATTCTTCAGAACCAGGAAATGGAATCTTTGAATTTGCCAGGGCTAGAAACAAAACAGCTCAAATCTTGCAACACTTTTGCTCAATATGATCTTACATTTACACTAAATGAAAGCGATACAGGATTGGAGATGGAGTGGTTATATGCAACCGATTTATTCTCTCTGGCTACCATTGAACGAATGATTGAACATTTTGAAATCATGCTTCGTGCCATTATTAAGTCACCCTATACTAAAGTTAGCCAACTCCCTTTGCTCAGCGAAGAAGAGTCGACTCAACTTTTAGATAATTGGAATGATACTGGCAGGGCATATCCACATAATAAATGTATTTATGAGCTGTTTGAAGAACAGGTTGAACTTAACCCAGATTCGATTGCAAGTATTTTCAAAGAAGATGAATTGACTTATATCGAGTTAAACCAACGAGCTAACCGATTAGCTCGTTATTTGGTGAATCAAGGTGTAACGCCCGACGCTGTGGTTGGAATATGTGTTGAGCGATCTTTCGAGCAGTTAGTTGGTGTGCTCGCGATTATGAAAGCAGGCGGTGCCTACTTACCTCTTGATCCTGCTTATCCGAAAGCACGACTGGAATATATGGTCGAAGATTCCGGTGTTCGATTGGTTATAACTCAGAAACACCTGGCAAAACAACTTTCAATTGAGTCAAGTTCAGCTGAACAGTCTTCAATAGAGCAGATTATTTGTCTTGATGATGAGAGTTTTCTGGAGGAATTACAACAGTTAGAGGGTTCTAATCTCGACAAAGATCGATTGGGGCTTACTTCGAACCATCTGTCTTATGTGATCTATACCTCAGGTTCTACCGGTAAGCCGAAAGGGGTAATGTTGGAACACCACAGTTTAACTAATTTCCTAACCTCAATGCAGGCAGAACCTGGAATGAAGCGAGAGGATACCCTCTTAGCTGTTACTTCTTTGTCCTTTGATATCCACGTATTGGAATTGTACCTCCCTCTGGTGGTTGGCGGACGCGTTGTGATTGCTTCTTCTGAAAATGTGCTATCTCCAGATGAGCTTGAGCAGCTAATTGAAAGCCATCAAATAACCATTATGCAGGCTACTCCAGCAACCTGGAAAATGTTAGTGACTAATGACTGGCAACCACAAAATAAACTCAAAATTCTCTGTGGGGGAGAAGCGTTAAGTAAAGAACTTAAAGACGAACTGTTAACCAGAGAGACTGTTGAGCTATGGAATATGTACGGTCCTACTGAAACGGCGGTTTGGTCAGCGACAGGTAAAATAGAGAATGTGATTTCTCTTGGCGCGCCAATAGCTAATACTCAGTTCTATGTATTAGACAAATTTTTAAATCCGGTGCCAATTGGGGTTATCGGAGAGTTGTTTATTAGTGGTGAAGGTGTTGCCCGAGGATATTTAAATCGACCAGAACTGACTGGAGATAGATTTATTCCAAACCCATTCTCTGATGCCCAGAATGCACGCCTGTATAGAACCGGCGACTTAGTTAGTTGGATGGCAGATGGAACTTTAGAGTATCAACGCAGAGTGGATTTTCAAGTAAAAATTCGTGGACATCGAATCGAACTGGAAGAAATTGAATCAAGATTGAAACAACATTCTGAGGTTGAAGATGTAGTTGTACACGTGTGGACAGAAGCAGGAACTTCAAATCTGGTTGCCTATGTTACTGGTAAATCTTTTGAAATTGAGAAAGGATTTCAACAAAAATTAACGCATTACCTTGAGGCGTTTTTACCTGCATATATGATTCCTAATGCTTATATTTACTTAGAGCAAATCCCACTTACTCTAAATGGCAAAATAAATCGTAACGCGCTGCCCAAACCTCAACTAAATAATGAGTTAGAGTACGTTGCTCCAGAAACAGAAACTGAAAAGCTGCTTTGTGAGATGTGGCAAGAGTTGTTAAATATTGATTTGAACGAAGAGCCATGGATCAGTGTATCTAGTAATTTTTTCCAATTAGGAGGCCACTCTTTGCTTGCGGCTCGCCTGGTTTCACAGGTTCGTAAGCGATGGAATGTAGAAGTGTCCATCAGAACTCTGTTTACAGAACAAACGGTTCGAAAATTGGCAAATGTGATTGACCATGCTTCTGTATGTCAAATTCCGGAAATCCTCCCTGTATTAAGCAATGAGCCTATACCACTGTCTTTTGCTCAGCAACGACTCTGGTTTATTGATCAAATTGAACAAGGCCGTCATCAATATAATCTCTGTCGTGGCTTCCTGTTGTCAGGAGAGCTGGATTCATCAGCATTAACTTTTGCTTTTAAAACTATTGTTGAACGTCATAAAGTGTTACGCACCACTTATCAAGATACCGGTAATGGTGAAGCTGTTCAGGTGGTTAATTGTGACTTTGATATTGTGATACCTGAAGTTGACCTTACCAAATTAAGTGGTGATAACCAGGAGTTGATAGCGCTTGAAACAATGCAAGAAGAGACGAATCAGATTTTTGATCTCAGTACAGATCTGATGATACGTTTGAAAGTCCTGAAGTTTGCTAATGACTCACAAGTATTACTGGTGACGATACATCATATAGCCCTGGATGGATGGTCAGAGCGGATTATTATCGATGAACTGAATACTTTATATCAGGCCAAAAATAATGTTCTCCCTGCCCTTAAAATTCAGTATAGCGACTATGCCTGGTGGCAAAATAAGTGGTTGCAAGGAGAAGTTCTGGAACAACACCAGAAGTTTTGGAAAGATCGTCTAATGGGACTGCCTGAGGTTCATAACTTACCTTTAGATCGTCCTCGACCAGCGATACAAAGCTATGAAGGTTTGAAGTTTAATCAGGTACTCAGTGCCGATATTCATCAAGGATTACTGGAGCTAGCAAAGAAAAATGATGCTACATTGTTTATGGTATTAAATGCCGCTTTCGCTGTATTGCTTTCTCGTCATTCTAATGAAGATGATATTGTTATTGGCACACCTATGGCTAACCGTGAGCAAGCTGAGTTAGCACCTTTGGTTGGGTTCTTTGTAAATACTCTGGTATTGCGCAGCGACCTATCTGATAACCCCAGTTTTGATACATTGCTAAAACAGAGCAAAGATTATCTGTTAGAAGCTTATGAGCACCAACAGTTACCTTTTGAAAAGCTAATTGAAGAAGTGCAACCTGAACGTAGTTTAAGTTTTTCTCCGCTATTCCAGGTAATGTTGGTAATGCAAAATAATGAGCAGAGTAGGCTTCAATTATCAGATTTATCTGTGAAAGAACTCGAACAACAAAGTGCAATTGCCAGATATGACTTGACCTTAAGTGTCACCGAGGACATTCCATCTCAAGAATTAAACGAAAGTAGAGTTAGTGGCTTAACACTATCATGGGAATACCCGACAGCCCTGTTTGACACTTCTACCATCGAACGTATGGCGGGGCATTTTGAAGTATTACTCAAAGGAATTGTAAATAGTCCAGCAACAACAGTCGCGCAATTACCTATGTTAACCCAGTTGGAATCCAGGCAAATAAAAAGCTGGAACGATACGTGCGCAGATTCTTCAAAAGAGCTTTGTGTTCATGAGCTGTTTGAGGAACAGGCCAAACGTGATCCGGACGCCATCGCTGTAAAGTTTGAAGATAAGTGCCTTACCTTTGCAGAGTTGAATGGAAAAGCCAATCAGGTGGCTCATTATCTGATGGAGCAGGGCGTAAAACCCGATAGTGCAGTGGGTCTGTGTATGGAACGTTCATTGGAGATGGTCATTGGTTTATTGGGCATCATGAAGAGTGGTGGCGCCTATGTGCCGATGGACCCAAGACACCCGTCGGAACGTCTGAGCTATATGTTAAAGGATGCTGGGGTTGAGATTTTATTTACCCAGCAACAGTTATTAGATAATTTTTCATCTACACAGCAAACGATTACCTGTTTGGAGTCGTTTGAAATATTTGCAGATTACCCCGATAAGAACATTGATAAAACATCTCTAGGTCTGGATTCGCAGAATTTAATACATGTGATTTATACTTCCGGAAGTACCGGGAAACCTAAAGGTGTTGAATCGGTGCATCAGGGGTTAGTCAATAGGCTGGTTTGGGGACAATCAGAATATCAGCTCAATGCCAACGACCGTGTTCTACAAAAAACGCCCTATAGCTTTGATGTCGCTTGTTGGGAGTTCTTCTGGCCCTTGTGCTTTGGTGCCCAGCTAGTACTAGCTAAACCTGAGGGTCATAAAGATCCTGAATATTTACGAGAGTTAATTCAAATCGAGCAGATCACTATCCTGCATTTTGTCCCATCCATGTTGACTAGCATGTTATCTGTAGTAAACCAGTCTGAACTGGCTTCTGTTCGCTATCTCTTCTGTAGTGGTGAAGCCTTATCCAAGAAATTAGTCAACGATTTTATGGACATTAAACCGGAAGGCGCTCAGTTATTTAATTTGTATGGACCTACGGAAGCATCTATAGAAGTCAGTCACTGGAGATGCAAAGAAAATGATCGACTAGATTTCATTCCAATAGGTGCTCCAATTAGTAATGTGCAGTTGCATGTACTGAATAATAAGCTGGAACCTGTACCCATTGGTGTAGCTGGTGAGCTTCATATTGGGGGGGATAGTTTAGCGCGGGGTTATTTAAATCAACCTGAATTAACGAATGAGAAATTTATACCCAATCCATTCTCGGATAATCCAAGAGAAAGACTTTATAAAACAGGAGACATTGTTCGATGGCTGCCAGACTCAGAAGATCTTTCAGGCAATCTGGAATATATTGGTCGTATCGACCAACAGGTAAAAATTCGTGGCTTTCGCATTGAGTTAGGGGAAATTGAAACTACCTTGTTGGAACACGATAATATTTCCGAAGTGGTTGTGATTGCTAGTGATAATGAGCGCGATAAAAACAAGAGTTTAGTAGCATATATTGTGACAAAAACGCCTTTAGTTGAGGAAGAAGATCATAGCGAATCAACAGCCCTGATTGACAGTCTTCGTGCTCATCTAAAGAGTTCTCTTCCAGATTACATGATTCCGTCTGCTTTTATGTTGTTGGAGCATTTGCCGTTAACTACAAATGGCAAGGTAAATCGAAAAGCGTTGCCAAAACCCGATATTCAGGCACAGTTGTCCAGCCAGTTTATTGCTCCTAAGACAGACATTGAGAAAATGATAAGTCAGATTTGGCAATCATTGCTAAAAGTGGAATCGCATGAAGATACCTGTCAGGAAGAGCTTTCAGGTATAGAGGCCAAATCTAATGCCATTGGTATTAATGACAATTTTTTTGAACTGGGTGGCCACTCGTTGTTAGCTGTACGTTTAACATCTGAGATCCGATCGCGCTTTCAGGTTGAAATCACTGTGGGTGATATTTTCAGACAGCCCACTATCGGTGAGTTGGCGTCATTAATTAACAAAGCTGATTTAGTCTATTTACCGGTATTGGGCAAAGCGCCTGCAGACGAGCCTATTTCGCTGTCTTATTCGCAACAGAGCCTATGGTTAATAGATCAAATCAATCCAAATCAAACTCAGTTCAACATTCCTATGGCATTGCAGCTTGATGGGGAGCTTGACATTAGATCCTTCACATCAGCCTTCGAAAGTATCATCGAACGTCATCAGATACTAAGAGCCACAGTGCAATTATCCGACGCCGGTGATCCTGTTCAAACTGTGATTCAGGATGTTCGATTTGTGGTTCCGATAACTGACTTATCTGATTTAAACGCCGACTTACAAGAGGAATCTGTTCTGCGTCGCGCAGAGGAAGAAGCTGCAACGCCTTTTAATTTGAGTACTGATTTAATGCTGCGCGCACAGTTATTGAAGCTATCGGAAACTAGCCACGTTGTTTTGGTAACGATGCATCATATTGCCTCAGATGGCTGGTCGCAGGGTATTCTACTTAATGAATTCAACCTGTTATACCGCTCTTTTATTGGTGAAGAAACAGAAAGCCTTATTGAACTGCCACTACAGTATGCGGATTATGCCTGGGGGCAGCGTCAATGGTTACAAGGTGAGGTACTAGAGCAACAACTCAGCTTTTGGAAAGAAAGACTACAAGGTTTACCAGAAGTCCATAATTTGCCATTGGACTATACACGACCTGTGGTTCAGAATCATAAAGGTGCGGTTTATTATCAGACTTTAAGTACAGATATCCATAAAGATCTGAAGGCCTTGGCACACCAAAATGAGGTGACATTGTTTATGGTGTTGAGCGCAGCTTATTCAATACTATTATCGCGTTACTCAGGTGAAACTGACATTGTATTTGGCACACCAGTAGCCAACCGGGATAAGACTGAATTGGCTTCGCTTGTTGGCTTTTTCACTAATGCCTTGGTGATCCGTACTGATTTATCTGACAACCCTCACTTTAACGATTTACTAAGTCGCAGTAAGGAGCATTTATTAGGTGCTTTTGAACATCAACAATTGCCGTTTGAGAAGTTGGTGGATGAACTACAAGAGCAACGAAATTTAAGTTATTCTCCTTTATATCAGGTGAAGCTAGCCCTTCAAAATAATGAACTGGGCGAAATAGATCTGCCCGGTTTAGCTATAAAGCAGCTCGAAAAATCTCATTCAGTAGCGTTGCATGATCTGAGCTTAGATATTTATGAACTGGAAGATGAAAACAAAGGTCTTGAACTCCAATGGGAATACGCGACCAGTTTGTTTGATGCATTAACAATAGAACGTATAGCAACACATTTTGAAGTATTGCTCAAAGGTATTATAGAAAAACCTCTGGCGAGAATTAGTAAACTTCCTTGTATAACAACTGTCGAACAAGAACAATTATTAACATGGTCAAAATGGTCTTCTCAAGAAGATAATTCAACTGGCCAAAATTGTTCTAATAAAAAAGCTCTATCTGTTCTGGACTTATTTGAGGAACAGGTTGCGAATAACCCGGAAAATATTGCTGCAATGTTTAATGAGTCGGCT
>CBDUHU010000104.1:0-9330 GCA_965366725.1 uncultured Kangiellaceae bacterium | reverse complement strand
AATAACCTTTTGCGGCTTTTAATACTTTTTTGTGACGCTTATGGGCTGTCACACCACGTTTTACTCTAGGCATTTCAAATTACTCCCATTCTTAAGCGTAAGGAATCATACGATTCAATTGTTCTACATCAGCTGGTGCAACCATCTGCATATCACGCAAATGACGCTTTCGCTTTGAACTTTTCTTAGTAAGAATGTGGCGACGATGCGCTTGAGCATGCTTAAAACCACCTTTACCCGTTTTTTTGAAACGCTTTGCAGCGCCACTATCGGATTTAATTTTTGGCATTGCTTTTTTACTCCAATGATCATCTGTAGGTCGTATTTTGAAAATCAATCACTTTAATCAGTAATCAATTTCTATACCGTTTATTACCTATCAGTGCTTAACAAAAAGAAAACCTGTCGGTTTTCTCACCAGCCTGCATAGGGTTGCCAAAAACCCATATACAGACAAAATAACCAACAATTGTTGATTATTTTTTCTTTTTAGGGGCAATCACCATTATCATTTGACGCCCTTCTAATTTTGGTCGCGCTTCAACTTCACCTAGTTCGGCCAAGTCTTTCTCAACTCGCATCAATAATTCCATGCCAAGTTCTTTATGCGCCATTTCCCGACCACGAAACCTGACAGTGATTTTTGTCTTATCACCATCACTTAGGAACTTTTGTAATTTACTCAACTTAACGTTGTAATCACCAATATCGGTTCCCGGTCGAAACTTAATTTCTTTCACATGAACAATGGTCTGCTTTTTCTTAGCAGCGGCTTTGGCTTTCTTCTGTTCAAAAACATACTTGCCATAATCCATTATTTTACACACAGGCGGTACTGCGCCCGGTGAAATTTCTACTAAGTCCAGCTTGGCATCATCAGCTGCCAATTGTGCTTCCTTATTTGAAACAACACCAATTGGTGCACCATCAGGGCCAATTAATCGAACTTCTGCCGCAGTAATTTCTTCGTTTATTGCCGCTCTTTTCTCTTTCTGGCTTATTTTTGGTCTTGCTCGTTTAATGTCTTAAATCCTCTAGTTAATTAACATCTACAATTTTTTAATTATGCTTATTATTTTCTACATCACAATAATATAGCGACTAATTAAAAATTATTCCTTAAATCTTCCTTTTAAAGCAATATCTCCGTTCAATTGCTCAATAAAAGCATCAAGAGATAGACTTCCTAAATCTTTACCTGCGCGCGTTCTTACCGAAAGCGTGTTAGTTTCGACTTCCCGATCACCGGCAACCAGTAAATAAGGAACACGTTGTAGCGTGTGTTGGCGAATTTTAAAGCCGATCTTCTCGTTTCTCAAGTCCGAATTGACTCTAAACCCTTGAGAATTCAAATATTTTGCACATTTTAGCGCATATTCACTATGTTTATCAGTAATATTCAGTATAACAGCCTGATTAGGTGCTAACCAAGGTGGAAATTTACCGGCAAACTGTTCAATTAAAATTCCGATAAATCTTTCTAGTGACCCCAAAATTGCGCGATGAATCATCACTGGCGTTTTCTTAGTTCCATCTTCATCAACATATTCAGCCCCTAAACGCCCTGGCATTGAAAAGTCGAGTTGTACAGTACCACATTGCCAGACTCGATCAAGGCAATCTCGTAAAGAGAATTCTATTTTTGGACCATAAAATGCACCTTCTCCAGGTTGCAGATCATAGTTAATATTTTTTGATGCCAGAGCGTCGGCCAACGCCTTTTCTGCTTGATCCCAGGTTTCATCTGAACCAACCCGCTTCTCTGGTCGTGTAGAAAGCTTAATTTCAATTTCTTCAAAACCAAAATCACCATAAACATCATAGATAACATCAATTAATGCGGCTACTTCGTCCTGAATTTGCGCTTCAGTACAAAAAACGTGTGCATCATCCTGAGTAAAAGCACGTACTCTCATCAAACCGTGCAACGAACCTGATGGTTCATTTCTGTGACAGGAACCAAACTCAGCCATGCGTAGCGGCAGATCACGATAGGACTTAAGACCCTGATTAAAAATTTGAACATGACCCGGGCAATTCATGGGTTTAACAGCATAGGTTCTACTCTCTGATTCAGTAGTAAACATCCCATCATGGTATTTATCCCAATGACCCGACTGTTCCCATAGACTGCGATCCATAATCTGAGGCGCTTTAACTTCCTGATAATCTGTTATTTTTAATACTGAGTCCAGCCATTGTTGTGCCAGAACACCATTCCCGGCGCATCATCCTGAAAGTGAAATAATTCTAACGCTTTACCGATTTTACGATGATCACGCTTTTCAGCTTCCTGAAGTCGGAACAAGTATTTTTTAAGGTCTTTTTTATTGGCCCAGGCTGTTCCATAAATTCGCTGTAACATTTCATTGTTGGAATCGCCACGCCAGTATGCCCCTGCCAGTTTCATTAACTTGAATGATTTTAATTTACCAGTACTTGGAACATGCGGTCCACGACATAGGTCAATAAACTCTCCTTGTCGATAAAGAGAAATTTCTTCCCCGGCAGGAATACTCTGAATAATTTCAGCTTTGTACGCTTCGCCCATGTTGCTGAAGAACTCGATTGCATCTTCTCTGACCATTGTTGTCCGCTCAACAGGCAAGTCCTGTTTAGCCAGCTCTGTCATTTTAGCTTCAATTGCAACCAGATCATCCGGAGTAAAAGGGCGTGAGAAAGCAAAATCATAGTAAAAACCATTATCGATCACCGGACCGATGGTAACCTGAGCTTTTGGGAATAATGCCTGAGTTGCCTGGGCTAACAAATGAGCACAGGAATGACGAATAACTTCCAGACCCTCTTCATCCCGCTCTGTTATCAATGATAGTTCTGCATCCTGCTCGATGATATAACTGGTATCTACCAGTTGTTCCCCAATCTTACCAGCCAAAGCGGCCTTAGCAAGCCCAGGACCAATATCTGCCGCGACCTGATAGACAGTCACTGCATGTTCAAATTCTCTCTTACTACCGTCAGGAAGCGTAATTACTGGCATAATGGCAAATAAACCTTGTTCTAATAAGTGTGTCCAATATCTATCTATTCAGTCTGAAAAGGGCTAATTTCTTACCCTGAAAAACAACGAAAAGCACCTGAATGGGTGCTTTTCACGAAACTCTGAATATCGGATAGTGTCAATATCCGCGGATGATAGCTAATTAACTCATGGAAAGCAAAGAAAATGCTCTAATGAGGCTGTCACTACTCCGCTTAAACACTGAATATAAACTATTTAATATATCCCATATTTTCAAGTTTTAAGATGATTCTATGAGCCGCTTCATCAGGGGTACAATCAACGGTATCAATTACCAATTCAGGATTTTCGGGTACTTCATAGGGATCACTGATACCAGTAAATTCCTTAATAATTCCTTCGCGTGCCATTGCATAAAGCCCTTTTCTATCACGTTCTTCACAAATTTCGATACTGGTTGCAACATGAATTTCGATAAAACCACCGTAAGGTTTGATCATTTCTCTCACCTGACGTCTGGTTTCCTGATAGGGGGCTATCGGGGCACATACTGCAATACCGCCATTTTTAGTGATTTCACTGGCAACATATCCAATCCGCTGAATATTTAAATTACGATGTTCTTTGGAAAACCCTAATTCACTCGACAAGTGTTTTCTAACAACATCGCCATCCAGCAAAGTTACAGAACGCCCACCCAGTTCCATCATTTTGTTGAGTAACGCATTCGCAATGGTTGATTTTCCAGAACCGGAAAGACCAGTAAAGAAGATTGTAACCCCCTGTTTATGTCGTGCAGGATGTCTTTTCCTCAGTTCAGCTACCACCGCCGGGTATGAAAACCACTCTGGAATATCAATTCCTTCGGCTAATCGTCTGCGAAACTCGGTACCTGAAATATTGAGAACAGTTTGTCCCTCTTCGACACAATCAATCGCCTCATATTCGGCTTTTTCCTCAACATAAACCATCATTTGAAATGGCACCATTTTGATACCAAGCTCATCATAGTACTCATTCATCAGTTCTTGAGCGTCATAGGGTCCGTAGAAATCATCACCATTAGCATCTTTACCGGGACCAGCATGGTCTCTGCCCACAATAAAGTGTGTGCAACCATAATTCTTACGAATAATTGCGTGCCAAACCGCTTCTCTGGGTCCCCCCATACGCATTGCCAGAGGTAATAGACTCAGCATTGTAGTTTGCTCTGGATACTCAGACAAGACATGCTCGTAGCACCTTACCCGACTAAAATGATCAATATCACCTGGCTTTGTCATTCCAACTACAGGTTGAATCAACAGGTTTGCTTCTACCTGTTTAGCCGCCCTGAAGGTTAACTCCTGATGAGCGCGATGCATTGGGTTACGTGTTTGAAATGCGACAATTTTTTTCCATCCCCATTTCTTAAATTTATCGCGTAATTCCTGGGGAGAATCTCTTAGCCCTCTGAAGTCGTAATGAGACGGCTTTTCCAGACCTCTTAAACGTCCACCAAGGTAAATGTTTCCAGCCTGATTAAAAAGATAATTAACCGCCGGATGGATTCTATCTGTCGTAGCAAAAACAGAGTTTGCTTCTTTTTCTTTATCAGGTGTCCATTTATCTGAAATATCAAGAAGCGCAATAATAACCCCTTCTTCATTACGCAATGCAATGCTGTCACCTACTGAAAGTTTGCCTGCAAAATCATCACTAACATCCAACGTAATAGGCATTGGCCACAAAGTTCCATCAGCAAGTCTTGAACCTTCGACAACCGAGTTGTAATCAGCTTCACTTAAAAAGCCTTCCAGTGGAGAAAATCCACCATTTAATAGTAATTCAATATCGCAAATCTGGCGGTGAGTCAGATCCCACGAAAGCAGATTTTTGGCAGCAATTTTCTCTTGCTCAGCCTGCTCTTTAGATAAAAGTAAGTTTTTTAATGTTCCGCCGTGAGCAGATATTAGTTCAGACATGGTATGTATACTCTTCCCAGTATTTGTTTAATTATTATTGATGTTACCATAGGGATATTCAGCGCTTGAATAGCATTTTGGAATGTAACTATAACCAAAATACTGGCTCAATGAATAGTATAAGAGTGCAGAATGCTTAGTCACGTTTCCCTACGACAATATAAAAGTAAAAAAATAGGATTATTAGTAACCCCGTAATTTAGTTGCGCCTACTTTAACACGCCAGGATAGCTCACTGTAAACTTTTTTATCAGTCTTTTGTTCTATCAAAGAGTGTGGCGATTAACATCCTTGATATTCTAGTAAAACCAGCTATTAACAATTCCTACAGAACTAACCGATAGTAACTTTTCTGCTTATGCGGATACTCGTAACCCTGACCAATTTCTTGTATCATACTCTGCGAACTTACATTCAAACATATGGAAGGGATAAGATTTGTCACTTAATAAGATTCGACTGAGTACCCTTATCGGAGCACTCATTCTATTTACTCCGTTTGCCTCAGCAAAAGAGACTCACTACTTGCCACTTAAGACCGATCCGCTATTTGAATTGGAACTGGAAAAGTTGGCGACAGTTGCAAAAGTCCCATCGCTTGCCAAGCCGTATCATATTTCGACTATTAAGCAGTATTTAAAAACAATTGCAAATACTCACCCAACACTTTATCAGCGTATCAATAACTACCTGTCCCGATATAGTGGAACTAGCGAATTGACTCAATTTAGTCTGGAGGCCAGCTATAGCGATTTTGATGATAAGAATCTGGCTAACGCAAGGGGAAGAACAACAGGCAGCAATATCAAAGCACATATTGCCGGCTTTTGGGATATTGATGACAACCTGAGTCTGTCATTGGGAGGAACTATTTTTGATACTCATGGTGACGAAGATGGGGTTGTTCCACATAATACCTATCTTTCTTACACCAGTGACTATTTTCAACTGGATTTAGGCTACAAAGAAATCTGGTTATCACCACTTCAAGAGAGTGCAATGTTACTCTCAACTCAGGCAAAACCCGTCGCCCGTTTTTCGCTGAGTAGTCCAAAGCCACTGACAGACTGGAATTTACGTTATGATTTATCATTTGGTAAACTCGAAGAAATGCAGGGCATTCGGTTGGGTGAAGAACGTTTTTCCGGACGTCCCGGGTTTCTTACAATGCATTTCAGCGGACAACCTGTTGACTGGTGGACCATTGGTGTTAGCCGAACAATGATGTTTGGCGGTGGGCCTAGAGAAATAGATGCAGGCGATGTCTGGGACGCAATTATTGATCCGGTTAGTGGTGATAACTGTGGTGGCGAATCATCCCTACAAGATTGTACTCTTGAAGCAGGAAACCAGCAGGCATCAGTATCAACCAAGTTTGATCTGGACTGGGGAATCCCACTGAGTATTTATATGGAAGTCGCAGGTGAAGATACTGCAGGATTCAGAAAATACTCTCTCGGTAACCGTGCTTATAACCTGGGACTATTCTTGCCTTACCTGAATGAACGTTCGTCGGCATCTATTGAATATCAATCTTTCAGAGTTGCCTGGTATATTCATAGTATTTATGCTGAAGGCTATCGAAATAACCTTAATACATTAGGCCACTGGTGGGGTGATGAAAAGGCCATTGATGATGGTATTGGCGCACAAATACTATCCCTTAGATATAACTATGAACTGAGTAAGAATTATCATTTTGAAGTGCTTTATAAAACAGTTAATAATGACTCAAGAGGACAACCCAGGTTTGAACAATATGACTATGTACGTGGCCATGAACTTAATTTAAGGCTTGACGATGTTAGTTCAAAACATAACCTTAGCTATAGTCTATATATCGGTAATGATGTTAATGATGAAGACTTCGCTCGAGTCGGGTTCGAATACCGCTGGAAGTAGTTGTTAATTAATAAAATAGCCCGAAAAGCAATTGGACTATTACAGGTAGATTATACTTTGTAATAGTCCTTGTACCATTTTACGAAACAATCCACGCCTTGCTGAACCCCTACTTCCGGATTAAACCCTGTTGCATCTTTAAGTGATGAAACATCCGCATAGGTTGATGGAACATCGCCTGGCTGCATTGGCATAAAATTCTTCTGTGCAACTTTACCTAAAGACTTCTCAATAGCCTTCACAAAGTCGAGTAAATTGACCGGATTATTATTGCCGATATTAAAAATTCGATAATTGGCATAACTCGATGCAGGATCTGGTGAATCCCCACTCCAGTCGGAGTTACCTTCAGGTGGATTATCTAATGCTGCCACCAGACCAATAACAATATCATCTATGAAGGTAAAATCCCGGCTCATTTCACCATTGTTAAAAATATTAATCGGCTTATCTTCCAGTATTGCTTTTGCAAATAAAAAATAAGCCATATCAGGCCTTCCCCACGGACCATAAACAGTAAAAAAACGTAGCCCAGTGGTACTAATACCGTACAAGTGACTATAACTATGTGCCATCAACTCATTTGTCTTTTTACTTGCTGCATAGAGTGATACCGGGTGATCAACATTATGTTGTTCCGAAAAAGGTTGTAATGTATTGGCACCATAAACAGAACTGGATGATGCATATACCAGATGATCAATCTGATGATGACGAACGCCTTCCAGAATATTTAAAAAACCGACAACATTGCTTTCCATATAAGCATGTGGGTTTTCTAAGGAATAACGAACGCCAGCTTGAGCAGCCAGATTAATAACCGCATCAAAATGTTGTTCTTCGAATAGTTGCTCAATTCCTTTCTTATCTGAAATATCCAGTTTCAAAAATAAAAATTTTTCATCAGGTTCTAACAACTCAAGTCGGGAATATTTAATCGAAGGGTCATAATAGTTATTGAGATTATCGATCCCAACCACACTATCCCCCCGCTCCAGTAAATATTTAGAAACATGGAAACCAATAAAACCTGCCGCACCGGTGACTAGTACTTTCAAACTAAACTCCAAACCTTCAAGATTAAAATAATCATAATTCAGTTAATAGCCAAATGCTACTTTGCCACAGACTCTCCGCGTCCTATCGCATAGTAACTAAATCCCCTATTCTTTAAATCGACCGGTTCATACATATTACGCCCGTCAATAATCACTTTGTCTTTAAGCGTGCGAGCTATCATGTCAAAGTCAGGTGCCCTGAACTGGCGCCACTCAGTACAAATAACCAATACATCGGCGCCTTGCAATGCTTCTTCTTTGCTTTCAGTCAATTTAAGTAACGGTTGCTGAGGATATATTTGCGAGCACTCAGTCATCGCTTCGGGGTCAAAAGCCTGAACTATCACTTTATTTTCCCATAATGATTCCATTAATACCCGACTCGATGCTTCTCTCATATCATCGGTATTTGGTTTAAAACTCAATCCCCAGAGAGCGACTGTGCGTCCCGAAAGTTTGTCACCAAAGTGTTTGCTCAGATAGTCATACAATTTGTTCTTCTGTTTTAAATTAACCGCTTCAACTGCTTCGAGAATAGCTGGTTGGTATTCAATGTCATTAGCAGTTTTGATCAACGCCTGCACATCTTTTGGGAAGCATGAACCACCATATCCACAACCAGGATAAATAAACTGATAACCGATACGCGGATCAGAGCCTATTCCATGACGAACTGCTTCAATGTCAGCCCCTAATTTTTCGGCCAGATTGGACATTTCATTCATAAATGAGATCTTTGTCGCTAACATACAATTTGCCGCATATTTGGTCAATTCAGCAGAACGTTCATCCATAACGATAATCTTATCGTGATTTCGGTTAAAAGGCGCGTACAACTCTCGCATCTTAGATTCTGTTGCTGCGCATAAAGTCCCAATGATTATTCTATCAGGCTTGAGACAGTCATTAACTGCGGCTCCCTCTTTTAAAAATTCCGGATTTGAAACAACAGAAAAATCGACATAGTGATTTAAAGACTTTTGAACATCCGTTACTTTCTCTTTCACTTTATCAACAGTTCCCACTGGAACGGTCGACTTATTGACAATAATTTTAGCTGTCTGCATATGCTGAGCAACAGACTCTGCAACCGACAATACGTACTTCAAGTCAGCTGAACCGTCTTCATCGGGTGGAGTTCCTACAGCAATAAAAATAAACTCACCATGTTCAACTGCTTCTTTTATATCGCAAGTGAATTTCAACCTTTGCGCATCATAGTTTTCTTCTACTATCGATGATAAACCGGGTTCATAAATTGGTATGATTCCGCGTTTTAAGTCAATGACCTTTTGTTCATCAATATCAACACAAACCACATCGTGCCCCACTGATGCCAACACCGTACCTTGTACCAGTCCTACGTATCCAATGCCAAAAATAGTGACCTTCATTTAACTTTAACCTTTTTCTCTTTTCTTAA
>CBDUHU010000103.1:0-9341 GCA_965366725.1 uncultured Kangiellaceae bacterium | reverse complement strand
TGGTGCGCCTCTCGGTCTAAAGGATGAACAAATATTGCCTGCAGCTCAAGTTATTGCACTGTCCTTTGAGTTTACTTTTCTAGTAATGAATCATATTTCAGAAAGCTACAAGAGTGTCTTATTTAATGCGGTAAAAGTGATTAATGCACAAAAAGATCAACGTTACAAAGGTAAGTTGATTGAACGATTTAATCGTTTAATCAAAGGTGAATATCTTACCCAACAGATGTGGTAGCCGTTTCAAGTTTTAATTTAGTTAACCCCTTTTCTTTAATTATGCGTTTGTAATAGTTGAAGCAACTAAGCAGAAGGTGGTTTATGAAACAGATAATTTCATTTTTTTTAGCATCAGGTTTATCATTTTTATTATTTATATTGATGAATGCATTAATTAATAGTGAAGTCGGAGCTATAGACTCTCCAGCTGGGCCTGTTATTTCTATTGATGTTGTTATTCCCGAGACTAAACTGGAAAACAAAGATTATAAAAAAATTAAGCCGCCAGAATTTAAAAGAGCAATGAAAGAACCAACTAAATCAAGACCATCAAAACCTGTCAAATCAAAACCAATGAGAGTTGCAATGACGCCGGGGACAGTCAGTCTGACAAAGGATGTTTCTTTGCTTAATCTCGGTGATGATTTTCTTCCTCGGCAAGGCGATGACAATGGTGATTCTGAGTTACAACCGAGAGTGAGAATTGAACCTCAGTATCCGAGAAGACCTGCCATGGATGGGATTGAAGGGTTTGTTACATTATCATTTGATATTAATGAGCAAGGACGGCCAGTAAATATTCAGGTGATTGAGGCAAAGCCCAAAGGAAAATTTGAAACTAGTGCTCGTCAAGCTTTACGCCGTTGGAAATATGAACCTAAAAAAGTTGATGGCACGCCGGTTCCTGTGTTGAATCACAGTGTCACGCTAGAATTTAAATTAGAGGAGGTGTAGTGAAATAAAAATAGTTATGACCATTTGAATGTTAATCTCTGCAGGTAACGGAATTAGTCGATTTTTAGTAGTTCGGCTAATTCCGTTTTTTGGTTTCAGTTTACAGTTTAAATTTACCCTTTAATTTTTTCTTTACCAGTTCGTTCTTAAGGGTAACATATTGCGGCAGACCATTTTTATAAGGAGGATAAGATTCTCCTTTGATTAAAGGTAATAAATAATCTCTACACGCTTCGGTAATATGCATACCATCTTTTGAAATAAAATTTCTTGGCATCATTTTTTCGACATTGGCAACTGCTGCAAGTGGGGCTTCACCAATAGTCCATCGATAGGACTTGGTGTTTTTTCTAACAATTGTTGGCATGACCGCATTTTTTCCAGAAACTGCCAGTTCCAATGCTGCCTTTCCCATTGCGTAGGCTTGCTCAACATCGGTAGCTGAAGCGATATGACGGGCTGCTCTTTGTAAATAATCTGCAACCGCCCAGTGATATTTGTGACCGAGTTCATCCTTAATCATTTGTGCCACAACAGGTGCAACACCACCTAGTTGTTTGTGGCCAAAAGCGTCAACCGATCCTGCGTCAGCCAGAAAGGTTCCATCTTTATAGGCGGCTCCCTCTGAAACGACAATTGCACAGTAACCATGTTTTTTGACACTACGGTCGACTTTTTTGAGAAACTTCTCTTTATTAAAAGCGATCTCCGGAAATAGAATGATGTGAGGTGAGTCACCATCTTTTTCGGCAGCAAGGCCGCCAGCAGCTGCTATCCAGCCAGCATGACGTCCCATAACTTCCATCACAAATACTTTGGTCGAAGTCTTAGCCATTGAAGCAACATCAAACCCTGCTTCTCTGATTGATACGGCAACATACTTGGCGACACTGCCAAAACCTGGACAGTTGTCGGTAATTGGCAGATCATTGTCGACAGTTTTTGGGATACCAACACAGGTAATCGGATATCCCATTGTTTCGCTAAGTTGTGAAATCTTGTGAGCTGTATCCATTGAGTCTCCACCGCCATTGTAGAAAAAATAGCCAATGTTATGAGCCTTGAATACTTCAATAAGGCGTTCATATTCGGCACGATTTTCTTCAATGCTCTTGAGCTTATAGCGACAGGAACCGAAGGCTCCTGAAGGCGTATGTTTGAGTGCCGCGATATCCTTTTTAGACTCTTTGCTGGTGTCAATCAGTTCCTCTGTTAGTGCACCAATTATCCCATTTTTGCCAGCGTAAACTTTTCCAATTTTGTTTTTGTGTAGGCGGGCTGTTTCAATCAGTCCACAGGCTGAGGCATTAATAACAGCGGTAACTCCGCCCGACTGAGCATAAAAAGCATTTTGCTTTTTTGGGGATGGCATATGTTAGTGCTCCTGATAGGTTTAAAATAAAGATGGCTTATTATAAAGCAATTTTACTTTTCGATAAGAGTAATTTTCTAATTGTCACTTTGAATTTGGTAATTTTCTATAACGACAGATTGACTAAACACTCAATTTTTTCATGGTTACTTCAATTACGTGGCATGACTGAGAGTTCAATTTATGGGCTTATTGCTTCTTTGCGGTTAAATAAGGGCAGGAACTGATGTTTGTTAATGGCATTTGTTCTATTATTCTAAACAGACTTTCAGTTAGAACGGAGCACTAATTTGTTAATATGACACATTATTTATGTTAACACTTGAGGTAATATAAACTAATCTTAATTGGATGTGATACGAGATACAGGCCGTATTGTCTGCGGCTGATAATATAATGTACGGGGTAACAGAATGAAGTTTAGTATGTCGAATGTGGCACTTTTGGTGTCATCAGCGCTGGTTAGTGGCGCAATTGCTGCGCAAAGCACTAATGATCTTGGTGCCAGAGTAATGCTGGCAAAAACTCAACACAACCTGTTGTTGCAGCAACAGGCAAAACAGGATAACACCAATCTTTTAACCAAAGGTCATTATGATAGTGCTTTATCTGCAAAGGCATTTCATTGGAACAATGGCACGATAGAAACTATACCTCTCAACAAGTCGACTTCTGTTGATGCCCAGTATCGAAGTGCTTTTGATCAGTATTTTGGTCAAATTGCCACTATCCACGGTGCTAACAAGTGGTCTGTTTCGCATGCAAAAATGGATAAACTTCACAACACTGGTAGGGGGGGGCTAATTGCCCAGTACTCGCAGGAAGTTGATGGAGTCGAAGTGTTTGGCCGTCGCATCAATATTCTTATCAATCGAAACAATGAGTATATTGCCTCATCTGGATATTTTGCTACCGCAAACCAAAAGACTCAGGAACAATATAGTCTCAGCAACGAACAGGCTTTAGCGATTGCATTCGGTGAAAATACTGGCTATGAACTTCCTTCCGCTGAAATTAGTCAGCTAAAACAGAATGCAGACTTTGCGCATCTGACAAAAAGGGTTTCAGTAAAAGGATATCAACTAACTGATAATAGCAGGATCAAAAAAGTATTTTTCCCATTGGAAAATGATCGCTTACAGCCTGCCTATTATGTTGAGGCGGAAACGACTAAAGCCGGTTCCAAAGACTCAAGCTGGTTTAGTTATGTGGTTGATGGTGTGAGTGGAAAGGTACTTTTTAAGAATAACTTAACGGCCCATGCAACGACCACTTATAAAGTTTTTGCAGATGACACAGGTGTTAATATCCCATTTGATGGGCCGCAGGGCAACCAGTTGTCTCCGCATCCTACAGGGGATATTGCTGATACACCTGCCCGTGGTGGTGCCGGCGCCAGTCAAAATACAATCACTTTAGATCATGGACCTATCAGTACGATGGATCCCTGGTTGACGGATTCAGAAGTGACCACAGCGGGAAATAATGTTGATTCTTACGCCGATATTTCCGGCGGTGATGGATTTGATGCTGATGATATTCGTCCTGGAATGACTGGACCTAATGCATTTGAGTATGACTTTGCTGAATTTTCTGCCGGGTTAGCGGGGGATCCACAAAAACATTCAGTGGTTAGTTTATTTTACGTCAATAATTTCCTGCATGACTGGTTTTACGATAACGGTTTTGATGAAGCAGCAGGAAATGCACAACAAAATAATTTTGGTCGCGGCGGAATTGGTGGCGATAGATTAAATGTTGAAGCACAGGATTCTAGCGGAACCAATAACGCTAATATGTCGACTCCAAGCGACGGTAATTCTCCAAGAATGCAAATGTTTTTATGGGATTTTTTGAGTGATTCTGGCGTAGATATCGCAGGTGTTTCCAATATAAGTTCCAGCCCGGCAAGTTTTGGTCCTTCGGACTTTGATGTGACCGGGGTGATGACATTAGTTGATGATGGTACCGATACCGTCGGTGATGGTTGCGAAGCATTAAGCGCTGATTTAACTGGAATGGTTGCGGTGATTGATCGTGGCAACTGTAACTTCGTGATTAAAGTTAAGAACGCTCAGGATGCTGGTGCCGCTGGTGTTATTGTAGTGAATAACCTTGATGCGGGAGAAGACGGTGGTGGATTGATTAATATGGGGGGTGACGATGACACTATCACCATTCCAAGTATTTTTATTTTGAAAGCTAAAGGTGACGAGTTAAAAGCAGCATTGGCAGGAGACCCCGGACTTCAGGCAAGGATCTTTAACATTTCTAAGCCGGTTGATGGTACTTTGGACCATGGAATAGTCGCTCATGAATGGGCACACTATCTGTCTAACAGACTGGTTGGAAATGCAAATGGACTTTCCAATAATCAGGGTGGTTCAATGGGGGAAGGTTGGAGTGATTTTGTTGCCTTGTTGATGATTGTTAGAGAAAGCGATAACCTGCTTGTTGGTAATGATCAATTTCAGGGAGTCTATTCCGCATCAACTTTTGTCGGTGATGCTTATGATGGTATTCGTCGAGCACCTTATACCGTTGATTTGTCGAAAAATGCATTCACTTTTAAACATATTGAGGATGGCGTTCCGTTACCAACAACTCATCCTGTAGCATTTGGTGCTTCGGGTGCAAATAACTCAGCGGTTCATCGTACTGGTGAAATCTGGGCTGGCACACTCTGGAGGGCTTTTGTTGGTCTAATTAATAAGCCTGGTTACACTTTTGAGCAAGCCAGAGAAGTAATGAAAGACTATCTGATTGCCGGATTAAAATTAACCCCGAATGCACCAACGATTTTAGAAGCCAGAGATGCAATATTGGCGTCGGCGCTGGCAAATAATGCAGAAGATTTTGAGATCATTCGTGATGCATTTACGGTGCGTGGAATGGGGGCTTCTGCTGTTGCTCCTGCTCGGTCATCAGAAGATCATGCCGGTGTAGTTGAAGATTTTTCTCCTGGTGTGGATGTTTCTGCTTCAATTAATATTGATCAGGCAACCATTGATCCGGGAAGTTGTGATCAAGATGGTGTGTTGGATGCTGGAGAATCTGTTACTGTTAATTTATCTTTTAGCAACTTCTCTGCTACTGCCGTACCTTCTTTTGAAGTTAACCTATCTTCCTCAGCCGATGTTAGTTTTTCAAGTAACAGCCTTTCAGTCGAAGCTCTTTCAGGGTTTGGCAATTCGGCATCAAAATCATTTGATTTAACCCTTAATAGTGAAACTCACATGGAGAATATCACTGTCGCCGCTACGGTTGCACAAATTGGTGCTTCTGTTGATGATTTTATTGAGCCGGATGCAGTTACCGCCAGTTTAAAAACTAATTTCGATTTTAATAAAAACTCTACCAGTGATGATATGAGTAATGAAGATACCTCTCGGTTTGACTGGGGAGTTGTTGTCAATTCAGAAAACTTGTCACCATTTGCGATTGATGACAATGCCTGGCATGGACCCGGAAGTGGTGCAGCTGGCGCTTCTGATTTAGTTACACCTAATATCAAAGTTGCTGGCTCGGGTGAATTTAGTGTTAGCTTTAGTCACTTTTATTTCTTTGAAGCATCAGAAAATAACAATGGCGATATCACAAACTGGGATGGTGGTGTGATAGAAGTCTCTGTGGATGGTGCTGACTGGGTTGATGTCGTTGCCTTTGGAGCAACACTTGATGAACCCTATAATGGAGAGCTATCGTTGAATAACCCGGTTCTGGGAGGACGTTCGGGCTATGTTGCGACTAGAGATCCTGACAATTTCTTCTTCCAGGCTAATAAGGTGACTTTTGCTGATGGTTTAGTTAACGGTCGTGATGTGCGCTTACGCTTTAGAATAGGAACCGATGCGAATACTGGTGACTTTGGTTGGGTTGTGGATAACGTTGTAGTTAACAATGCATCAGAGCCGATGTTTAGTGAAGTTGTCACAGAAGATAATGCGTGTGTTAGTGGTAACGCGCCAGTTGTTAACGCTGGAGACGATATCATTGTGACATCGTCTGGTAGCACAACAGTGGTTAATTTAACTGGAACAGCTACAGATGCTGATGGTGATACTCTGTCAGTATTATGGACACAACGTTCCGGGCCTGCTGTGACTATCAACAATGCAGATACGCTAGAAGCTGATTTCTCTCTTGCTGCTCAATCTTCCAATGCTGAGTTGATATTTGAGCTAACAGTTAGTGATGGTAGTTTCACTGTATCAGATAGCGTTAATGTTACGGTTAACTCAAATCAGGCTCCGACAGTTATTGCCGCAGGTAGTACTGTGATCGAAGGCGCGATAGCAACCATGACTGCAAGCGGTACAGATGCTGATGGTGATAGTTTATCCTATAGCTGGACTCAGACTTCTGGACCCCAGGTAACCCTGTCAGGAGCTAATACGGCATCAGCCTCATTTACTGCGCCTCAGGTAACAGCAACTACGACATTGACTTTTGAAGTTGTTGCTAATGATGGCAGTGTTGATTCGGCACCAGCCACAGCGACCGTGACAGTGAATAATCAGGTAGCTCCAGAGCCAGAGCCAAGTAGTGGTGGTGGCGGTGGTAGTATGCCGGTTTTATTGCTCACATTGTTGGGAGTGATTGCCACTGGCCTGCGTCGTACTCGGTTGTTTAAGTAACTTAATCCAGGGAGAGTTAGCTCTCTCTGGATTCATTTCAGGTGTTTATTTATGAAAGTTGTATATATCATATTAGTTCTTTTAATATCAGCCTGTAGCTCGAATCGTGGGGAGCCCATTAGTCCGGATAAAGAATTAGCCAATGGAGTAGTGACAACGCTTCGATTTACTCAGTATGCTTGTCCAAACGAGTATTGTGATAACTATCTTTTGGAAGTTGTGGGGAGTTCAGTTACCAAATCAAACGGTAAGATTATTAGCAAGAATACACTTAGTCGTTCGCAGCAGAATGAGCTGGTTGAGTTAATTAACGATTTAAATCTAAGGGCAATGAAAACACTGGTAAAGCCACATTCAAGTTATTGTCAGTCTTATTCAACGGATCAAGCCAGTTATAAGCTGATTTTGGACAAAGGCGACTTTAATCAGACACTTGACGTTTATGGTGGCTGCAACGAGTTACCAGTCTCATACAGGACAATGATAAACTGGTTTCACAAATTGAGTGAGATTCCAACTGCAGATAGTTAGAACGGCGTTTTTAAGTTGTCGTTAGTAAGAGAATCTATTTTTTCAGAGATCTTTCAGTTAGACTTAGTAATATTCGTGACTGACAGCAGGTTTTAGTATTCTATACCTGTTTTCAGTCAACTAAAGTCATTTTTCTCTGGAGATCCCACCTGTGTTTTCTGCCGTAATTTCTGCAACAGGACTGTTTACCCCTTCATATAGTATATCTAATCTGGAACTTGTTGAGAGCTATAACCAATATGTAGAAAAGACCAATCGGGCTAACGCTGCACAAATAGAAAGCGGAAAAGTCGAACCGCTTGAACCTTCAAGTGCTGCATTTATCGAAAAGGCCAGTGGTATTAAAAGTCGTTATGTTTTGCAGAAAGAGAGTATCCTCAGTACCGAAGTAATGGCCCCACAATTTCCGACACGACCAGATGAGTCGGAGTCATTAATGTGTGAAATAGCAACCATTGCAGCTAAAGAGGCGCTCGCTCAAGCTAAACTGGATGCTTCTCAAATCGATTTGGTGATTGTTGCTGCGTCCAATATGGAGCGGGCTTATCCCGCTATAGCCATTGAACTACAAGCGGCATTGGGATGTTCTGGTTACGGGTTTGATATGAATGTCGCCTGTTCATCGGCCACTTTTGCAATTAAAACTGCCACTGATGCCATTCAAGTGGGTAGTGCAAAAAAAGTGCTGGTTGTTAACCCTGAAATTTGTTCCGGACACTTGAACTTTAAAGATAGAGATTGTCACTTTATATTTGGTGATGTTTGTACTGCGTTGATTTTAGAGCGAGAGAGTGATGCCATTGAACGAGGGGCAGAAGAATTATATCGAGTAGAAGATTGCCAGTTGGTAACCCGGTACTCCAATAATATTCGAAATAATTTCGGCTTTTTAAATAAGACTGCTGAAAATCCAGAAGATCTGTTATTTAAGCAGCAAGGGAGAAAAGTCTTTAAGGAAGTAGTTCCTATTGTCGCCAATTTGATTACTGATTTACTTAATGAAAATGAGATTAAGGCGCAATCGGGTGCCAGCTTTTGGTTACATCAGGCCAACTTAAGTATGAATCAACTAATCAGTAAAAAGGTATTAGGTTACCCGCCTAATGAAACCCAGGCTCCAATTGTGCTCGACACTTTTGCCAATACCAGTTCAGCGGGTTCCGTCATTGCCATGCATCTGCATCGACAGCATATGAATTGTGATGACTATGGTGTTCTTTGCTCATTTGGCGCAGGTTATTCTGCCGGTGCTATTTTATTGAGAAAAATACACTAAATAGTGTTAGCTATATTTAATTAAAGAGTTGTTTGGGTTGCTATTACTGATTTGATAAATCGGGTATGGAACTGATTTATGGTAAACAATACTTAAAGAGTGAAGAATATTGAAACAGATACATATTTTAGGGATTTGTGGGACTTTTATGGGAGGGATTGCCAAGCTTGCTATTGAAAAAGGCTTTCAGGTAACTGGCTCAGATTTAAATTGTTATCCTCCGATGAGCACTCAGCTTTCGGATCTTGGGATTAAACTTCATGAGGGGTATGATGCGCTTCAGTTGAAAAAAGAGTTGGATACTGTTGTTGTTGGTAATGCCTTATCAAGAGGCAGCGAAGTGGTTGAAGCACTATTAAATTCAAACCAACAATTTCGCTCGGGACCTCAATGGTTAAATGAGAACATTTTGCAGGATAAGTGGGTTATTGCGGTTGCAGGTACTCATGGAAAAACAACTACTGCCAGTATGATTGCGTGGATTCTTGAATATACCGGTTACAATCCTGGTTTTTTAATTGGTGGGGTGATGGAGAACTTTGGTACATCGGCCCGTTTGACAGAGTCACCTTTT
>CBDUHU010000102.1:0-9397 GCA_965366725.1 uncultured Kangiellaceae bacterium | reverse complement strand
AATGCAGAAATAAAACGCCTGACAGCGGTCGCTATTGAAGAAAACGACGCATCTATCAAGGTAATGAAAAAACTCGGGATGAGTTATCTAAAAACCGATATGCATAAGGATCCATTAGGCGATACTGAGTTGGTTTATTATCAACTCGAATTAAACTAACCTTTCGATAATGATTTATTTAATACTAATTTAGTTATTTTTTATTCTGGTTAAATAAATATCTGCTTTCTTACTATCTGTTTTACTGATTAATATGGTTTTATGGTTTGGTGATACAGCAATCGTTTCACCGATAGCAGTTGGTAGTTCATTGGTTATTTTTTGTTGCTTAAGAGTGAGCAGATTTTTACGCCAAATCCCCTTTTCTCCATTACTTCTCGGATAGTAAAGTTCGTTGTCTCGTACTGTCCAGTGATCACTAAAATCATGTTCAACTCCACTGAGAACTATTTGCTTATTTTGTCCATCTAAATCCATGGAATATAGCCCCTGTGAGTGAGTCATTGAAAAAAGAACTTTATTAGATTTTGAAAATTGAATTTTACTAATGGAAAAGTCGGTAACTTGCTGGTTATTTCCATCTGGATCAAGTTTGAATAGGTAGCCTGATTTTGACTCTGCTTTAGATAGAGCGAAAATTTCTCCATTGTTTGAATAGCGACAACCATAAAACTGGTGTTCAGGCGTTAGTAGTTTATATTGTCCTGTTTGGCTAGATACCTGGTAGCATCGATATCCATTCTCTCCACGACTGCTAATTAATAACTTTTCTCCATCTTTCGACCAGTCTGGAATAAATAAATCAGCAGAGGAGAGTGCCATCAACTGAGCCTGTTTTTTGGACCCTTGCGAGTAGAGCCAGATTGCTGATCTTCCCTGACGGTTACTGACAAACGCAATATGGTCGCCATCAGGTGAGAAGGCTGGAAAGTTATTGTATTTGACAGACTCAATGAGTTTCCTGGCTGGTTTGTCTGGACTATTAACAGACCATATGTTGGCATTATAGCTGGCTGCCTGAAAAGTTAGTATTGATTGATTTTGAGAAAATGAAGGAAACAGCGCATCCCTTGCTCCCAATAAATATTGCTGCTTTTGTTTGATATCAAGCAGCCATAAATTACGGTGTCCCGACTGATTACTATCAAAGACTAACTGATTGTTATTTAGCCAGTCGAAGCTGGTAATATAAGCTTGCGTTTGAGTTAACGAATGTGCCCGATATGTTGTTGATGATTCAACTAAAAAAATATTCCTGATGGAGTGACTACCACGGGTCATTGATATTTTTGTGTTGTCTGTAGAGTACCTTGGGCGGGTATCGTAGGTATCTGGTGAGTCAGGGTTAGTCAGTTGGGTTGACTGCTTTGTCATCAAGTTATATTCCCAGATTGCACTATTCGGTCGATTGGCATTATTAGAAGATATCTTTTGAGGTGCGACGTAGAGTAGCCGGTTACCATCTGTAGACCAGTCAAAAATTCCTGAGATATCTGGCTGAGCGCAAGTTGCCAGTTTTGATTTAGCCAGCGTAGCCAGCTGATATAATTCGACGGTGCATTTATTTCCGTCTACAGCTGCAACAAGGATAGATTGGCCATCAGCAGAAAATGTTGGTGAGTAAAGGTGAGCATCGTCATTTTTTATCACCTGTTGTAAGCGATTATCAATACTGACTATTTTAATCCTTAATTTCCCGTTACTTAGTTCTGAGTAAGCTATTTTGTCACCCTCAGGTGATAATTCGGGCTGATGTTCAAATTCATTGGTCGTTGTCACTCTTTCAGCAGTTAGTAATGCATTTTTTATATTATCTGTGTTTTCTTCAAAGTTAGTTGAGGGATCAGAAAAGAGCAGGTAACTGGCGGATAAAAGAATGATAACTGATAAAACTATCTTTAGAGGGAGCTTGTTTAATACTGATGAAGAGCCGAGCGGATGAATAAAGCGATAGCCTTTTTTAGGTAATGTCTGGACATACACGGGGGCACTAGAACTATCCCCTAGTGCTGCTCTCAATTCAGCAATCGCTCTAGATAAAGCATCTTCATTGACGCTTTTTTTCTCCCATAAATAATCAATCAGATATTGTCTGGTTAACATTTGACCATAGTTTGCCAAAAGGACTGCTAGTAGCCTGGATAATCTGGGCGGCAATCTTTGTTGCTTGCTTTGACTGGTTAATTGTCCGTCGGCGGGATCAAAATGCCAGATGCCAAAATGGCAAGGTTTATTGATAGGTGGATGAATTGTTGGCTTCATTTTAAGTAATATTCAAAAAACAAGCAGTGAACAGTGATTATATCGGTAAATGGAGGGTTTGTGGAATTAATAAGGGGGAATTACAGGAGAAAATGGAAGAAATCTGGAGCTATTTTTTCATTATTTTAGCTAAGGTATCAGGTGTGATTACAAACAAATCAGAGTAGGAATAATTTATGTTCAGAGTAAAAGCGACAATCATTATATTTTTGATGGCTCATGGCATTTTTGCGCCGAATTTATCGCAAGCACTTACCCCAGGACTTGGTAATCCCGATTGCTCATCTTTGTTGCTGGTGAGTAGTTGGAGTAAGAACAATGTCAAAATTTATGATGGCTGTGATGGGCATTATATTCGTGATCTCGACAGTCAAAAACTGATCGAAGGGCCACTTGGTATTCTACTTGCACCGGACGGTGACTTATTAGTTATCAGCGAAACTAACGGGCGTTTGCTTAAATATGATCAACAAACACTGAGTCGGGGAGTTGTTGTCATGGGCGATAATCCTGAAACTCCGGTAGTCGAAGATAACTTTATTGCGACACCTTCAGCAGCAATTCTTGATGATAAAGGCATGATGTATGCTGCGAGTTTTGGTAGTAATTCAGTGGTAAAAATTGATACCAGTATATGGAAAATAACTGAGCAGCTGGTTAAACCTGGTAATCAAATGATCGATGGAATTGATGCTGGCATCGCGTTGAGTAATGATGGCTATTTATACCTTCCGGGATATAACAGTGACAATATTGTTAAAGTCCATCTGAAATCCAAATCTATCAGCGAAGTTGTTGCTAGTGATCAAGGTCAGCTAGATGCGCCACGTTCGATTTTGTTGTACGAAAATAAATTGATTGTTAGTGCGGAAAAAAGTAATGCGGTAATGGAGTTTGATATTAATAGTGGCAAATATATCAAGACGCTGCTCAATATTTATCGGCCTACAGGCATGCAACATGATGGTGATTCCCATTTTCTGATCAATCATGCCAACGCAGTATTTCGTGCCTCTATTGCAGATCTAGCAGTAAAAAAAATTATTCTAAATGGTGAAGGTGAGCTTGCGGGCGGAACCTTTGTATTTCGTTTTTATAAGAAATAATTGAAGTGTATTACTTAGCCGAAGAATTTACAGGATGACATGATGAAAATACTATTGAAATTAATATTGGGTTGTTTATTAGTTGTTGGTTGCGCGAGTGAAAATCAGGAGCAAGTCGCTAATGTTGAGGGTAATGGTGGATTACTATCAAATACACCGATTGGAGATTATGAGCTTTTGTTTATCGGCAATAGCCATAGCTCTGCGAATGGGTTACCCACATTGGTTACAAAACTGATTGAACGGGGGATGCCGGGGAAAACAGCTCATTCTGCATTAGCTCCGGGCTGGATGTTTCTTGCTGACCGAATTGCAGATCCGGGCACCCTGCAAGCGTTAACCGGTCGGGCCTGGACACATGTTTTTCTTCAGGCGCAGAAATACTCAACAACCGGGTTGTACTGGTATCCAACCGATGCTGCGGAAACCTGGATAAGGCGAGTGAGAAAGCAGGAAGCCACCCCAATTCTGTTTCCAGAATGGCCTCGCAGAGGAAATACCGAAGAAGGTTTAAGAATTCATGAGTTGCATCAATCAATAGCGGCAAAGGAACCAGCTTGTGTCGCGCCAGTCGGTCTTGCCTGGGATGAAGCGATTGTCAGATATCCTGGACTTGCGCTACATGCACCGGACGGTAATCATTCCAACCTAAACGGCGCATTATTGACAGCTTTTGTATTCTATCAGGTTATTACTGAACTTAATGCTGAAGATCTTCCCTATATAGAAGAGATTGATGTTGAGGCTAATATACAACGCCAACTGCGTGAAGTGGCCTCCTTTATCGTTGAAAGTTATCCGCCCTGTCCTTAGCTAAATAGCTAAAAAGTTTTAAATCTGATTGTTATAAGCTGATAATTGTCGGATAAAAATATATAGCCTATAGTTTAAAGTAACCTGTTTAGATTTTGTTAGAGTTTTAACAATCAGGTTAACCGATATTAAATCAGAACAGTAAGGAGTATACAATGCGAATCAGACAACAGCAGGAAACCACTGAGTCACCGGATATGACTCCTATGTTAGATATTGTATTTATTATGTTGATTTTCTTTATTGTGACCACTAGTTTTGTAAAAGAATCTGGTGTCGAATGGCGTAGTATGACCAATAGCGATAAAAAAACTGGAGAGAAAAAGCCGTTGTTAGTGACAATCGATGAAATGAATATAGTGAGTATACAGGGAAGAATAATTGAGTCTGGAGCGATAACTGCAAATGTTTCTGCTGCGCTTATTGACAATAATATCTCTGGGGCAATTATTCGTTCTCATGGAAAAGTTCCATCGGGTATTTTGGTTAATGCGGTTGATCAAATTCGATTAGCGGGAGTCTCTCAAGTTTCAGTGGGGAAACTTATTTCTGACTAGTGATAAGTTGAATATAAGGGTGTAAATATAACAGGCTGGTAGTCGCTTCATCATTGACTATCAGTTTTCTACTTTGTTTTTTACTTCCAACCTTATAGCTATCCATATAGTTGGAACCTGGCTAAGTATCCTAATGGAATATTGGCAGAGTAGTTTCGTTATAGCTAGTGTTCTATTTAATTTATCAGGAGCGGAAGAAAATGCAGCATCGTAAATGGTCATGCCCTAAATGTACTAATAAACACTTTACTACAGGTGAAATGAGAGTGTCCGGCGGTTTCTGGTCACGAATTTTTGATGTACAAAATAAAAGATATTTCTCCGTTAGTTGCCAAAATTGCCAGTACACAGAGTTTTACAAAGGTTCTTCGTCAACACTGGGTAATGTTTTTGATTTCTTTACCGGATAGAGTCTTGGTGCTGTCGATTAATTCTTTTAGTTGAACAGAGTTAGCGCTTTTTCTATTCTTTTATGTCAGTACTGGCAAGCCAGCTAATGACAAAGCTTTCAGCTAGTTTTCCACTAAAACCCTTTCGAATATGTTGTGAGTTATAGAAATAATTTCGTGGTAGTTCACCATACCAGTCAGGGTCAATTGAGTATCTGAGTTGTTCAGCAGAATACTTGGAAAATGCCCAACTTTGAATAGAATCTAGTGAATGGCTTTTCAATATAGAGTTCATTTGTTGTTGCTGACTAATATCGTCACTTGAAACCAGAACTAGTTTGAGAGCTGGGTATTGTTGCTTTATTTTACTGATCAAGTTGAGTTCAGCATGACATGGAGCACACTCCATAGACCAGAGCATCAATAAAAAAGGCTGGCCTTCAAAGTGTCGTTCAATTGATTGTAAACTGTTTAATTCAAAAGGTTGTTGTTTTGCGTGAGCAGAGCAAAAAGGTAAAAAAATTAGAATGATGCTCAAAAAGTAGTTTTTCACGATATTCCCCCATAATCAGGAAGTTTATTAAAGGATTTAACCAACATTTCTTATTTGTGTTATCTTAATGACTAATATTAAAGATATTCTCAGATTCTTTTCACTTTAACCAATTGCAACCCTTCTTCCTGAGTTGACCAATTTAGCCAGATTTCATTACTCTTACGGAACATTAATGGATGGTCAGATTGACCGGATGTTTGACTCAGTTTCAAGGGGGTTCTCCAGCTAATGCCATTATTATCGGAACTTATCAGATACACCGAAGTATTCAATCCATCAAACTCTTTCCAAACAAGATAAACTTCGCTATCAATAGAGCTCACATAAGGATGAGAAGCAGATGCTTTTGATGAAACCGAAAATTGTCGACTGATTTGCTGTGTATCTAAATCATAGAAAGCATAGTTAAGTCCCTTATTTTTCTCTCCAGCAGTAAACCAGGTTAAATGGAGGTTGGCATTAAGATCCTGACTAATCGATGGGCCATGATGTGGACAGGCATCAATCTGCCATTGGTCAAACGTAGCACGATGAGGTCGGGTAATTATTTTTTGTTTGTTAAGAATTGCAAGCGCGTGATCTCGCACATTGGTATCAAAAATATGACGCCAGAATATACCGGCCTGATCGTCACCGATCGCAGTCATAGCGATACGGCAACAAACACATGAGCGTGCTAATAGTTTTTTGTTGGGAGCAAAACTCTTACCTGAGTTTGTTGATACTGCATAATATATTGCTGCGGATGAAGGCGTCGAAGGCTGTTTTGTTAGAGCAAAATTATCCCTTTTATCAATCCAGCTGATAAAGATACTTCCATCATTTGCCACTTCCATACTGTCAAAACGATGACCTGTTAACAGCTTGTCATCGTTGACTGTAATTGCTGGAGAAAATGTCTTCCCTGCATCTAGAGAACGGCTAAAACGAATATCTCCATTAAACCGGCCTGCTGTTTTTCTTGTCCAGGATAGATAGATTTGATTATTTTTACCAAGTTTAATTTTTGGCCGATTTTCACCATTTGTATAGATAGTTTCAGCGACTTTATTAACTCTCTTAGCTGGTGCAAAGTTAATTCCGTTGTCGTCACTGTAGGTAAAATAAATAAACTGATTGTGCTCAAATACAGCCCGGATACGCTGATCATTTCCACCAATTAAAGTTGGGGTTTTGGCACAATGAATACTGACTAATTCAACCTTTTTGCATTGTGGCTGGGTTTGAGTTAAGCCAATATTCGTTGACTGATATGATGTACATCCAGTGATAGCTACTCCGATCAGAAAGCTAGCTAATAGTTTAATTGTACCCTTCATCCAGCTCTCCAGAGGTTGTTCATTTTTCTCACTAGTATTCGCTCAATCGAATAACTTAACAATTTGATAGGTTGGTGTTTTATTATCGCAAGCTGGCTAAAAATTGTGGCTTGCTTCCAGATAAACAGTTCTTTGTGGCCAAGGGTGATGAACATATGCCGTTTCACCATTGACATTATCTATACCCAGGCTAATCTGAGTCATTTCAGTTAGGTGATAGGTCGTTTTCAGGTTGAGTAAAAAGTAGTCATCATGAGCGCCGAAGACATTATTTGCAGTATCAGCATTGTTAAGGTCGCCAAAACTATTGCTGGCATATCGAATACCACCGCCCATGGTCCATTGTTCACTCATATGGTATGTTGCGAGCAGGTTTGCACGCCACTTTGGCATTCTGGGAAATACTTTGCCTTCAAGTGTTGGGTTGGCACTATTTCTGGTGATTTCAGAGTCTGAGTATGTTGCATTAAATCTGACATCCAGGGTATCGTCTAACAACCCGAATTGATTGAAAACCATCTCTATACCGCTGGTTTCAACTGTGTCAATTGGTATAAATGTGTTAATTGAATGGTTATCAATAATTGCTCGTTGAGCAAATATGACATCATCAATTTCCTCATGAAAGTAACTGAACCTGAGTAATCCATTTTCCAGTGGTTTCTCTAACATCAGGTTTTGGTGAAAGCCATCTTCAGGCTCCAGATTAGCATTAGCAAGCGAAGTTCCTTGAGTACGTCTTTCATTCTGGAACAGTTCTTCAACTATAGGAAAACGAAATGCTTTAGCTAGTGAATAGCGAACCTGCCAATCATTCCCTGTTTGATAATTAACTGAGAATTTAGGTGAAAAGCGAGTCTCACTTCGATCAATATGTTGTTCCGTATTAAAAAAACCGTCATCGCTGCTCCATTGCTCCAGACGGCCACCGAAAATCGTCTCTACCTGCTTGTTCATTTGCCACGACAATTGGCCATATAAGGACTGTATTGTTGTTTCGCCACCGCTACTACCAGTTAGCTCACTTTTAATACCGAGTGCATAATTTTCAGAATCATAATTGTTAATTTTCAACTGATAATTTTCAAAGCGTATCCCACTAACAAAGCTTAATGCCTGATTTCCCAGGAAAGAATCATTTTGCAGCTTCAGTTCTGCTGTTGACCAACCTGTATCATCGTATTCTCTGATCTCGCCTGCTGGCGTATAAGCCGGTGATTGTGGATTACTTAGCGAGCTAAGCGTTTCGTCTTCAAGAACCTTAAAGTGACTAATATCAGCTTCCAGCCACCAATCATCTGTTAATTCTCCTTGTAGGCGAAACCCTGATAATAAGCTACGTCGGTCTAATTGGCTCTCCGCGAAATGACTTTCTCTAACTGAAAATGCTTCGCCGTTCTGAACAACTCGTCCTCCCCATATGTTAGTTCCAGACTCAGTTGATAGGTAGCTGTTGGCCTGGTTATTTTCGGAGTCACGTTGTTCGTAAGCGATATTTAACAATGCAAACCAACGCTCGAACTCATAACCAACCTTTACTTTATAGTTGTTAGTGACAACATCCGTTGGTCCGCTATCAGCATAGTAAAATACTGGGTCACCGTATTCATTTTCTCCTTGAATAGCACCTTCAACAGAGGTTTCATTATCCTGTACTTCACCGGCTGACGCGAAACGATAGGTTTGTGGGTGTGATTCATTTTCAAGTCGATTATAAGAGGTATAAATACTCCAGTTGTCTATTTTATCGGAGTAAGAAAAAAATCCTTTGTAGCCGTTCAGCGAATTATCAAAGCCCAATTCATCATAATTTTGAGAAAATAAAGTGCCCTGTATGTGAAAACTTCTTTCCGTAGGGATCGCTGTTTCAATTTTTACTACTCCTCCCATCGAATTACCACCATATTCTGCGGAGTATGGACCGTAGATGACTTCTATTTGGGCAATTTCATCTGCTGATACCAACGACCATCTTGGTGCGCCCGACCAACGAGTTTGTAGAAAATAGTGGAGGGGCACGCCATCGGCAAATACCATCGAACGGGATGTTTGAAACATATTTGAACCACGAACACCAAATGTTCCATTGGAGTCACCAATAAACCGTTTTCTAACTACAAGTCCCGGCTCATAGCTGATTAAATCTTCAGTAGTAGTCGCATTAATACTGACCATGTCTTCAGGCTCAAGAATGCTGTTAGAGCTAGACTGATCAGTCTTGTTGACTGTTTTATTTTCTCCCCAGATTACCAGATTATTGCCGCCGTCAATGTCTTTCGATGATTTACCAGACATATCCAGCGACTCAGCGGAAAGGTTTGGTGACAGACAGCTAATAACAAGGATGCTACTAAGAGATGTAGTTATTTTATTGTTCGACATAGATTATTATTCT
>CBDUHU010000101.1:0-9439 GCA_965366725.1 uncultured Kangiellaceae bacterium | reverse complement strand
TCATTCTGATTTCAGTTGCAGTTATTCGTGAACTTTTCGGTTCTGGAAGCATTCTTGGTTATACCATATTAACACCAATAAAAGATGGTGGCTGGTATCAAACCAATGGCTTATTACTATTACCGCCTAGTGCTTTTTTTATTATCGGTTTACTAATCTGGGCGATACGTACCTGGAAACCAGAACAAGTCGAGGACGCTAGCTAATGGAACATTATATTAGTTTATTTATTCGCTCCGTATTTGTTGAAAATATGGCGCTCTCTTTCTTCCTCGGAATGTGTACTTTTCTAGCAGTTTCCAAAAAAGTACAAACAGCTCTGGGCTTAGGTGTTGCGGTTATAGTTGTGCAGGCAATCACTGTACCTGTTAACAATTTATTATATACCTACCTTTTAAAAGAAGGGGCACTGGAATGGGCAGGAATGCCTGAAGTTGACTTAAGCTTTCTAGGTTTAATTGTCTATATCGGTGTTATTGCTGCAATTGTTCAAATACTCGAGATGTTTCTGGACAAATTTGTTCCAGCACTCTATCAGGCATTAGGTATATTTTTACCGTTAATTACGGTTAACTGCGCAATACTCGGTGGTACCTTGTTTATGGTTGAAGGCGACTATGATCTGGCTGAATCAGTTGTCTATGGTCTTGGTAGTGGTTTCGGCTGGGCTTTTGCGATTGTTGCACTTGCTGGTATCCGTGAAAAAATGAAATATAGCGATGTTCCTGATGGTCTGAGAGGGCTGGGAATCACCTTTATAACAGTTGGTTTGATGGCACTCGCGTTTATGTCATTTTCCGGCGTTCAACTTTAATAGAAGGAATAAAGAATATGTTTGAAACTATTATTGTTGGCGTATCCATGTTTACCCTGGTTATCCTGGCACTGGTCTTTATCATACTGGCGGCAAAGGCAAGTCTGGTTAGTAGTGGTGATGTACGCATCGGTGTTAACGGAGAGGCGGACAAAACAATCAATACAAATGCTGGTGGAAAACTACTGGCAGCATTAGCCGACGTTGGTGTCTTTGTGCCTTCCGCATGCGGTGGTGGTGGAACTTGCGGCCAGTGTAAATGTAAAATCAAGTCTGGCGGTGGATCTTTATTACCTACCGAAGAAGGACACATTAACAAGCGTGAAGCACAGGATGGCTACCGCTTATCTTGTCAGGTTAATGTTAAACAAGATATGGAAATTGAACTGCCTGAAGAGATATTTGGAGTTCAAAAATGGGAGTGTGAAGTTGTTTCCAACGATAACAAAGCAACTTTCATTAAAGAGCTAAAACTAAAGTTGCCTGAAGGTGAGAGTGTTCCGTTTAGAGCAGGTGGCTATATCCAGATAGAATGTCCAGCGTATAAACTGAAATATAGTGAATTTGACGTAGATCCTGAATATCACCCAGATTGGGATCACTTCAAATTATGGGATGTTGTTTCTGAAGTTAATGAGCCAGTTACTCGTGCTTATTCGATGGCTAATTATCCTGAAGAAGAAGGTATAATCATGCTAAACGTAAGAATAGCATCGCCACCACCACGTAATATGAGTTTACCGGCTGGAAAAATGTCTTCTTATATATTCAATTTAAAAGCTGGAGATAAAGTCACAATATCTGGCCCTTATGGTGAGTTTTTTGCCAAAGAAACTAAAAATGAAATGGTCTTTATTGGAGGCGGAGCAGGAATGGCTCCTATGCGTTCTCATATTTTCGATCAGCTAAAGCGACTAAACTCTGACCGTAAAATTTCATTTTGGTACGGTGCTCGTAGTAAACGGGAAATGTTCTACGTTGAAGATTATGATGGGCTGGCAAAAGACAATGATAACTTTGAGTGGCATGTTGCTTTGTCTGATCCAATGCCTGAAGATAATTGGGACGGCTATACCGGTTTCATTCATAATGTACTACATGACAAATACCTCAAAGATCATGAAGCACCAGAAGATTGTGAATATTATATGTGTGGGCCACCAATGATGAATGCAGCAGTTATTAAAATGCTCGAAGATCTAGGTGTCGAAAGAGACAACATATTCCTCGATGATTTTGGCGGATAAACAACAAAGGGCAGTTTAACTGCCCTTTTGTATTTTAGCTTCATAAAAACCAGACTAAATTAACCCTTATTGAATTAGATTGATGAACCCGATGAAAATCCAGCTTCCATTAATACTCGTCTTTGGCTTATTAATCACAGCCTGTCAGAAAACAACGCCCTATATAAACTTAACCGGTTTTACTATGGGCACCAGTTATCAAATTACTATTGCCATGGATTCAGATAAAAAAGAGGCCTTACAGAGTTCTATTGATAAAAAACTGGCACAAATCAATCAGCTAATGTCTACTTATATTGAAGACTCAGAGCTATCAGTTTTTAACCAGACGAAAACTAAAAATTGCCTGGAGTTATCTGAAGAGACTATTTATGTTATTAAAAGTGCTAATGAGGTCTCAAAAAAAACGGCTGGCAAATTTGATATTACGCTAGCGCCACTGATTGAAATCTGGGGGTTTGATAAAAAACAAACAAATAATAAAATTCCAGAACCAAAAGCAATTCAAAAACTATTGAGTCAGATTGGTTATCAGAAAATACAAATTCAAAGTCATTGTATAGCAAAGCAAAACCCTTCTCTTTCAGTTAACTTATCGGCCATAGCCAAGGGCTACGCAGTTGACCAGATAGCAGAAATCATTTCACGTAATGGCTACAGCAACTACCTGGTTGAAATTGGTGGTGAAATTGCTAATAGCGGTGTTAATGCAAGAGGCTTACCGTGGCGCATAGCGATAGAATCTGCGGCGACAGACAAGCGCTCTTTACAACGTTCAATTTCACCAAAAGGAATGGGGATTGCAACTTCTGGAGACTATCGGAATTACTTTGAAAAAGATGGCCAGTGTTTTTCACATACAATTGATCCTATTACGGGTTATCCGATAAATCACCGACTTGCATCGGTTACTGTGTTACACAAAGAAACCATGCTGGCTGATGCCTTTGCCACAGCAATGATGGTAATGGGTCCTGAGGCATCTCTAAAATTCGCTAACAAAAATCAGTTAGCTATTTTCATGCTGGTTAAAAATGGTGACACATTTAATGAAGTTTATAGTCAGGCTTTTGATCCATTTATTGAATAGGCTCAAAAGACTAGTTGGCATAGCAACAAATCTGGACAAAATATGAAAGTAGCTTTAGCACAAATAGCGCCTGTTTGGCTTAATCGTGATGAAACACTTAAAAAAGTTATTCATTACGTTAAAAAAGCGGCCAGTAAAAACTGTCAGCTAATCGCTTTTGGTGAAGCACTGGTACCTGGTTATCCTTTCTGGATCGAATTGACCGATGGGGCAAAATTTAATTGCGAAAAACAGAAGACAATCCATGCAGAATATTCTCATCAAGCAGTACAAATTGAACGAGGAGATTTACAGCCATTATGCGACATAGTTGCGAAACATAATATAGCCGTTTACCTTGGGATTATCGAACGCCCAAAGGATAGAAGTGGCCACTCTTTATACTGCAGTCTCGTATATATCGATCAAAAAGGTCAAATTCAGTCTGTTCATCGTAAATTAATGCCAACTTATGAAGAGCGGCTCAGTTGGTCCCCCGGTGACGGTCATGGGCTAGTTACCCACTCTCTTGGAGAGTTTACTGTTGGCGGTTTAAATTGTTGGGAAAACTGGATGCCACTCGCTCGCGCATCACTCTATGCCCAGGGAGAAGACTTACATGTTGCTGTTTGGCCAGGTGGTTTACATAACACACACGACTTAACTCCAGTTATTGCTAAGGAAGGACGATCTTATGTTTTGTCCGTTTGTGGGCTGATGCAGTCATCCGACTTTTCAAACACAATTCCTGAGTTAGCAGATTTATCAGATATCTCCCCTCAGTATATTGCCAATGGCGGTTCCTGCATTGCAAATCCTGATGGAAGTTGGTTAATAGAGCCCCAAACCGAATCAGAAGGTCTTTTTATTGCCAAACTTGATCACCAGTTAGTTCGCAAAGAAAGACATAACTTCGACCCCGCAGGTCATTATTCACGACCTGATGTCACTAAGTTAGAAGTAAACCGCTGTCGTCAGAGCACAGTTGTATTTAAAGATTAAACGAAGAGTTAAGCTTGTTATGGAAGTATTTTTTATTACCTTTACTTTAATGCTCGTTGTGGTTGTTATCATGGCAGTTGGTTATATTTTTCAGAGAAAAAAAATTAAAGGTAGTTGTGGAGGCATATCAGATCTTGGTCTGGAGAAAGTTTGCGACTGCGATGAGCCATGCGATAAACGAAAGGAATTAATCAAGCGATTAGAAGAACAAAAACGGGAAGAGGAACAAATCAATATTAAGATTATTGATCAATAAGAGTCGTAATTTAAAACCATAAATTATCCCAAATAATTAAATTGTTAATAAATTAAGGAATTATTCGATTTAATTATCGTTAACCTGATTAGAAGTTTGATTATTGATCAGCATGAAACTTCTGTAATTATATAAGAGGTAATACATCATGGAAAAAATCTATATCGGAATGGCAGGCTATGTTGTTTGCTTAAAGCAAAAGGACGGTAAAGAAATCTGGCGTACCAAACTTAAATCAAGTCAAATTACCAATGTGGTTTTTGATGATAACAAAATTTATGCGGCGACCGGCGGACACCTGTTTTGTCTTTCAGCAAAAAACGGAGATATTTTGTGGGAAAATGGATTGTCGGGATTAGGCTATGGTACTTGCATTATCAGTACATCAACTCAATCAGCAAATATACTCGCTGCTAATATTCAAACACAGCAAGCTGCGGGAGCTGCAGCAGTAGCAGCAACCACTGCAGCTTCGACGTCCTAGTTTTTATTTATGTGGTCGTGTCTGACTAATGCTACAAAAAGCGTTCAGAACACTTTGACGTGAAATCATACCTACCAGTACGTCTTTCTCAATAACGGGATACATTCGAACTCCATCCTTAAGAAATCGTTCAGCAACATCAGTGATGTTTTCTGAGGGATGGACTGTTTTTAATTCTTTACTCATTCTATCTTCGACCAAATCACCATAGTCCTGATTATAAACAGCACTTAAAACAGTGTGCATACAATCCTTTTCCGACAGATAACCAATTACCCGGCGATGATCATCTAATACCGCAGCCCCTGACAACCGATATTCAAGCAGTGTCTGCGCTGCTTCAACAATATCGACATCAGGTTTTAAGGTAATCATTGCTGAAGTCATATAATCCCTGACCCGAACTGAACTTAGCATAGATAACTCCTGTGTTATTTAGTTATATTGAATTTATTATCATCAAAGATTGTCTTTCACAACAACAGCCAGCTGGTTCGCTAACCTTTTTACTTGAGACGCATCCTCTCCTTCTACCATAACCCGGATGAGTGGCTCAGTACCAGAAGCCCGTAATAAGACTCTACCAGTATCACCAAGTTCTTTCTCAACTTCTTTGATAGCGGTCATGATCATACTATTTTCTAACGGATCGCATTTCTTTGAAATCCGAACGTTAACCATCGTTTGCGGCATCTTATGCATACCACGTTTCAACTCTGCAAGTGTTTTTTCCTGCGAGCACATTACCGCAAGAACTTGTAACGCTGAAATAATGCCATCACCTGTTGTATTTTTGTCCAGACATAATATATGTCCTGAAGATTCTCCGCCAAACTTCCAGTTGTTTTTCTGCAATAATTCCATCACATAACGATCACCAACATTCGCTCTTAAAAATGGAATTCCAGCAGCCTCAAAGGCCTTTTCAAGACCAAAATTAGACATTAAGGTCCCAACAACCCCGCCGCCGATATCACCATGTTCAGCGGCATTACTGGCTATGATGTAGAGAATTTCATCACCATCGACAATTTCTCCATTATTATCAATCATCATAATCCGATCTGCATCCCCATCAAGAGCGATCCCAAGATCAGCATTGTTCGCAACAACCACTTTTGCCAGCGATTCAAGGTCCGTCGCGCCACACTCTTTGTTGATATTAAGACCATCTGGTTGATTAAAAATTGGTTGCACATCTGCACCTAACTCTCTGAAAACTTTAGGGGCGATGGAATAGGCTGCACCATTAGCGCAATCAACCACTATTTTCAGCCCTTCAAGGGAGAGTCTGGTTGAAACACTGGCCTTACAAAACTCAATATATCGCCCTGCAGCAGTTTTCACCAACTTTGCTTTACCTAGCTGATCAGCAGAAACCGTCGTCATCGGTTGATCAAGTTGTTCTTCAATTGCCAGTTCAACTTCGTCTGGTAATTTATAACCATCTGGTGAAAAAAACTTAATGCCATTATCCAGATAAGAGTTGTGTGATGCAGAAATAACAATCCCTGCCGCCGCTCTAAATGTTCTTGTCAAATATGCGATTCCGGGGGTCGGCATTGGTCCCAGAAGCTGTACATCCATACCCGCAGCAATAATGCCTGACTCAAGCGCAGACTCAAACATATAGCCAGAAATACGGGTGTCTTTTCCAATGACAATACGGTCGCGATTGCTTGTACCAAGCACTTTTCCAACAGCCCAACCTAATTTGAGTACAAATTCAGGTGTAATGGGATATTCACCGACTTTCCCGCGAATACCATCGGTGCCAAAATACTTTCTCTTAGACATTTTAGTCTCCTGAGTACAACTTGTCTTAATCATTTAGTCGCCAGATAAATTTTTTTGATATCAACTGTTTCTCTCACGTCATGAACACGAATAATTTTAGCCCCCTGCTGCATCGCTATTAAGGCGACTGCGAGACTGCCTGAAAGTCGCTCATCGACTGGCTGGCCAGTTATTTGTCCAATCATAGACTTACGAGATAGCCCCGCAAGAACCGGTAACCCGAGTGACTTGAACTTATTTAAATTTTTCAGTAAATCAAGATTATGCTGGAGTGACTTGCCAAAACCAAAACCAGGATCAATCGAAATTAATTCTCGCTTGATCCCACTATTAACACAAGCATCTATTCTCTGGTGCAGGTAATCGAGGACTTCACTCACCACATTCTGATAAGTTGGTGCATTCTGCATGCTAGTTGGCTGCCCTTGCATATGCATTAAACAAACAGGTAGCTGGAAGTCGGTGACAACCTTCAATGCTCCGGGCACAGTTAACGCTCTCACATCGTTGATCATATCAACTCCAGCCTGGGCAGCGGCTTTCATAACTTCAGGTTTACTGGTATCAACGGAGACAAGGTGTCCTGTTTTTTTTATCGCTTCAATTAGCGGAATAACACGACCAAGTTCTTGTTCAATACTAACCGGCGCAGCCCCGGGCCTGGTGGACTCTCCACCAATATCGATAATATCAGCACCCTGTTCAAGCATTGCGTGTGCATGTTTTATCGCCCTATCAAACTGATCATAGCGAGCGCCATCTGAAAAAGAGTCGGGTGTGACATTCAGGATCCCCATTATCAGGGGCTCTTTGCTCAGGTAAACTGGATGGAGGTCTGGAGCATCTGGTTCGGTAGATTTCAAAATATATCTTTAGAATGTCTGTTCAAGACGTCATTATTACAAATTTGCGCAAGCGAAAACAATAAACATTCCACTATTATCACTAATTAGACGCAACAAAGATCCAGATCAAGCGATTACAGCTGACCCGACGATAAACAATTGTTATACTTGAAGCCAATCACATTTTGTATATGACTGTCTTATGTCGCAACCACAGACTCCCGAATCAAACACCACTCACTTTGGCTACCAAAATGTTGCGGTTGCTGACAAGCAACATAAAGTAGCTGAAGTTTTCCATTCCGTAGCTCATAAATATGACATCATGAACGATCTGATGTCTGCGGGAATACACCGCTTATGGAAGCGCTACACAATCGAAATGAGTGGTGCCAGAAAAAATCAGAGAATCCTGGATCTTGCCGGTGGTACCGGTGATTTATCTGCGATGTTTGCAGACAGGGTTGGAAAAGATGGTCAGGTGGTACTGGCGGATATCAATGAATCAATGTTAAAGGTTGGTCGCGATCGAATGATTAACCGCGGATTACTTAAAAACATCTCTTATGCTCAGGTTAACGCCGAATCTCTACCTTTTTCAGACAATAGCTTCGATTGCATAACAATTGCATTCGGACTTAGAAACGTCACAGATAAACAAAAAGCACTTGAGTCAATGTTCAGAGTATTAAAACCAGGCGGTAGACTTTTAGTTCTCGAATTCTCAAAGCCAGTTTATCCTTTGTTGAATAAGATTTATGATCAATATTCATTCAACCTGCTCCCCAAAATAGGTAAGTGGATTACTGGAGATCAAGATAGTTATCAATATCTTGCTGAATCAATACGAATGCATCCAGCTCAGGATGAACTGAAAGATATGTTTTCACAAGCCGGATTTGACGATTGTGAATATCACAATCTGACAGGCGGGATTGTTGCCCTGCATCGCGGATTCAAATACTAATAAGCACACAGGTTGATTATGCAAGCCACCATTCCATCAGCAGTGAATCAGTTCTCAGCGGCAGCTGTAGAAATATTTGCCAACCGGATTTTGGCTCTGGACCCTACAGTCAAAGAAAAGCTCGAACAATTTTCAGACAAAATAATTCACCTTTATATTGAAGACTTTTCACTCAATTACTACTTTTTTTTTGTCACTGGTTCAATTGTCGTGCAACAACAATCAGAGCGTCCAGCGTCAGTTTCAGTTAGTGGTAAATCCAGTGTATTTCTTGCTGCTGCGACCGCCACTCATAGTAGTGATTCAATTTTTAACGGAGAACTTCATTTTTCCGGAGAAATCAACACGGCACAGCGTTTCCAGAACTTTGTACAAAGCCTGAATATTGACTGGCAGGAACCAATTAGCAGAGTTTTTGGTGATGTTATTGGACATAATATCAGTCAGGGAATTAGCAAAGCAGGTCAATTTATTGAACAACTGTTAAACAATACCAGACAGGATGTTCCCGATTATCTACAACATGAAATCAGGGTGTTGCCCTGCCATATTGAAAACAATGACTTTTTACAACAAGTTGATACCCTTCGCAGTCAGACTGATCGACTAATTGCCAGGGTCGATAAATTACTTACTAATAAGTGACTCTAAAATAATGACTAACCTGATAAATTTAAGAAGAGCTTTTGTAATTAACCGCATTCTTATTCGCCATGGGTTAGAGGAATTTCTAACACCGACTCCCTTAGCAAAACTGACTCGCTTATTTAAACTTTTTGCCTTGTCGAGAAACCACAACAGCCAGTTAAACCGTGGTCAAAGGCTTAATCAGGCTCTCACCGAACTTGGTCCAATTTTTATTAAACTGGGACAAATGCTCTCCACCAGGCGAGATTTACTGCCTGATGATATTGCGGATGAACTCGCCAGGTTACAAGATAAAGTAACACCATTTTGT
>CBDUHU010000100.1:0-9514 GCA_965366725.1 uncultured Kangiellaceae bacterium | reverse complement strand
ACTTAGAACGAAGTGTTAATATATATGGAGGAAGGCAATTTCATGATACTTGTGATTTCCTAAGAGCAGGGAGTAAGTTAAGCCATAGAAATATTTCAATTGTAAATGCAAAAGGTCTAGATGCTGATAATATTTCATTCGAACTACTCCAAAATATAAAGGGCTTATTTAATGAGGTTCATAATGACTATTCTGGGGAGTTAATAGAAGCTGTTGAAACAGGTTTTGTGGATGAGAATTTTGATGCTGTATCAGGGGGAGATATTTTTTACGAACTAAGAACATTACAGTTGCAAGAAAATAATAAGTGATAAATGCCCCGCTTAGGCGGGGTTATGTGTAAAAAGGAAGACTTAATCTAGTCTGTAAAAGATTCTGTATAATTGTTTTTTTCAAATTCAATCATAATTCGATTGAAAGTTAACTTCCAATTTCTGATAAGCATCACCACTTTTTACTGGCATCCTGGATAGCCAGGTAAATGACTTTCTTTACTGAGTCATCCGTTGGAATTAGTGTAAACGGCAAATAGTCCCCACCTTCAAATATTGTATTATTTCAATTAGGCTGCGTTCTCCCATGTAGCTGTCCGAATTGTTATCACTACTTTTACCAAATTATTCATTATAAGGTTTCACGATTGTGCGATGAATTGGAAATCTCATCCATGTCATGGTTATAAATTTGGGGAGAGGTCACTTCATGTCAAAATGCCAATAATCCTAAATACTATTATGTGACAGTTGGCCAAGCTGGAGTAACTGAAAATGCAAATAAGAGGTTGCTATCTTTGGCGTTGACAGCCGCAGTTGCTAAAAAACAAGTACATGTGGTGTTCGATGATGCAACTTCTGGTTGTTATATCAGCCGCCTGATTGTTGAATTCTAAGGTGGGAATTATGATAGACGAATAAAAACTATCATAGCAGTTCTCTTTAGAGTTTTTTTCCTATTGATAACTAGTCACCAATAGGGTCGATCTCTACTCTCCATCTGACTTGTCTGGCTGTTTTTAGCTTTTCTATATCAATGATCGTTAGATTGAGCAATTGATGGAGTTGGCTTCTACTATCTGTTTGTAGGAATAACTGATATCTGAATTTACCGGCTTTTTTGGCGTAGACTGCTGGTGCAGGTCCCAGAAGCTCTACTTTTAAATTACTATACCGGTCTAAAGTACTCTTAACATCATTTAAGAAGGCTTTAACATTGGTCAAATTGGGTGATTCAGCCTGAAACATCGCCGAAAAACTATGGGGCGGAAGCTCTGCTTCTATTCTTTCTGCAATCGCAGATTCGGCAAAAGTACCATAACCTGAATGAATAATCTGACAAAGCATCGGATGCTCTGCGTGGTGAGTTTGAATAACAACTTCTCCGTTTCTATCAGCCCTGCCTGCTCGGCCTGAAACCTGAGTAATTAATTGTGCAGCATATTCTGGGGCTCTATAGTCGGCACTATAAAGCGCACCATCCATATCAATTAATGCGACCAAAGTAACATCAGGAAAGTGATGTCCCTTGGCTAGCATCTGAGTGCCGATTAAGATATCAACATCGCCTGCCTTGACCGAATTAACAAAGTCCACCATTGCAGATTTTCGCCGTGTAGTATCCCGATCGATTCTTGCTGTGCGCGCCTGTGGAAATAACTGCTCAATGCTTTCTTGTAATCGCTCAGTACCCAAACCTACAGGAATCATTTGAGAGCACTGACATTCTGGACAACTTGCCGGTGCTTTGCGAGAGGAGCCACAGTGATGACACTGAAGGAACTTACTTTGATGGTGATAGGTAAAGTGAATGTCGCATCGAGTACACGAACTGCTCCAACCACATTCATGACAAAGTAGTACTGGCGCATAGCCTCGCCGATTTAGAAATAATAATACCTGACCTTGTTGGTTGAGATGGTGTTTTATCGCAGAAATTAGCTCTATTGATAGACCTTGATTCATAGCCTGCTTTTTCAGATCGATGACGCGGAATGTCAATGGATTACTATTTTTTGCTTTTTCTTCCAGTTTTAACAAATGGATCTTGTTTTTCGAAACATTCATCATTGATTCTAATGATGGTGATGCACTACCCAATACAACGGGAATATTTTCAAGACTGGCTCTCACCATGGCAACATCCCTGGCGGAGTATCGAAAGCCTTGTTGCTGTCTAAAAGAACGATCATGTTCTTCATCAATAATGATAATACCGGGGTTCTTCATTGGCACAAACAAGGCAGAGCGAGTTCCAATAATGATTTTTGCACTGCCATTACGCGCCTTTAGCCAATTCTGCAGCCTTTGTTGTTCACTAATTCCTGAATGTAATAGGACTATTTCAACATTAAATCGGTCTTGAAACCGTTTCAGGGTTTGTGGCGTTAGTCCAATTTCAGGAACCAGTACAAGTGCTTGTTGATGTTGTTCTATTACTTTTTCAATAAGTCTTAAGTAAACTTCCGTTTTTCCAGATGCGGTAACACCAAATAATAAATAGGTTGCATATAGTCCGAGTTTTTTGCTGACTTGGTCTATCGCCAATTTCTGCGCCTGATTAAGTTCTATATTCTCAGGTAGATTAGTCATCGTTTCAGTTGTTAGATGATCAGATGTTTTATAATCTTGATAAACCCACTGTTTACCCGCCAGGGTCTTCATCTGGGAAAAAGTAAAACCAAAGTCTTTTAAGCGATCATGAGGTAAGCCCTCTGGCTGATTTAATAATTGTTGCAAAATGAGCTTTTGTTTCACTGCTGACTTGGCAATCTGATCTTGCTCCAGGGCCTGACTACCCTGTGTTGTGATAAACCAGTGACTGACTCTTATCAGTTCTGTTGGTTTTCCTTTTAATAATGCTCCGGGTAGCATTGTTTGCCATATTTCACCGTAAGGCGCATGGTAATAGTTTTTCATCCATTGATAGAGAGAAAAAACTGATTGAGTAACCAAAGGGGTTTGGTCAAAAATAAGGTCAATTGGTTTTAGTTTTTCGATATCAACATCAAGAGCCTCAGCGTCTAAAATTTCAACGGCATGGATAATGCCAATTTTACTAGAGCTACCAAAAGGCACCTGAACACGCATTCCAGGAAGTGGTGTTATGGGATAGTCTGAAGGATATAAATAGTCGAATAGCCTGCGTAGAGGTACAGCAATAGCTACTTTAATAATGAGACTCTCAGATGATAAATGTTGTTGCTCAAGAGCTATATTTGCCAATCTATTCTCTACTTGCCAGTTTTGGTTAATTAATTGAGCTGAATAGAGTTATTGTGATCTATCCGGCGGAGATACTCAAGTGATTGCGCGTTAATTCATTCGCTCAAAACAAAGTGATATCATCGTCATGAGAATCTGACCGTTGGATTTTTCCATCAGACAGTAGAGATTCAAAAGTATGTATTTGATTACGTCCATTTTCCTTTGCATAGTATAGTGCCTTGTCTGCACGACCTAAAATCTCAGTTTCGCTCGAATTGTTATCTAATTGAGTCAGGCCAATACTAATAGTAATATTGTTAACTATTGGGAAGTCATATTGCTCAACTAGCACTCTAAATCGTTCAAATATTTTTTCAGCTTGATTTAACTTTACATCACTTAAAATGACAACGAATTCTTCGCCACCGTATCTAAACAGCGCATCTTCATTTCTGAATGTGGATGCCATTAATTGTGAAAGTTGAAGAAGAACCTCATCACCATACAAATGCCCATAATTATCATTAACCCTTTTGAAGTGATCAATGTCGAAGATTGCTACGCAGTTATCTTTCACCAGCGTTTTTCTTCTTCGATTGTATTGTTCATTAAATTCAAGTAATTCAGTAAATTTACTTTCAAGTGCCTGTCTATTTCCTAACTTGGTTAGTTGATCGTGGTTGATACGCTGAATCATCTTCACTTGATTGACATAGACTTCGCATAAACTGGCTATTTTAGAATTAACACTTTCGTCTGTTTTCGTCGAAATAATGAGTTTGCCGAGTATCTTTTCAGCGATGGATAAGTTGAACTGAGTGGTATTAGGAGATTTTGCAGTATAAGAGTCGTTATCCTGATACTTAACCAGTTGAGCTTCTATACCTGGAATGAGCTTATTTATCTGCTCTGGCAGACAGCTATTGAGTTTATCCAGTTCAGTTTGTCTGGTAAGCTGAATCAGGTCATTACAGGAACATAGCGCCTTGCTAACTGTGCTTTCTGTATTTTCTATAGAGGGCGGTTCTTATTGAGTCCGTTTATATTTAAAAAGCTAAACTTTTCTGAGTGTAGTCTATTTTGAGATATTATTTGTTACTAAGAAAGACAAACAATCTTTTTTGTTATAAATAGAGAGTTTTTAACAGAATAATTTTGTGTCCAAATGAACCATCGACTAGAATTCACTTTATTATAAATCTAACAAAATTTAAGGCCAACTCAATGCAAGAGCCTACTCAAAAACGACCACTGTATATTCGTTATGCTGGTCCGATGTTATTAGAAACACCATTATTGAATAAAGGTAGCGCTTTTACCGTTGAAGAAAAAAGAGCATTCAATCTTGAAGGGTTATTACCAGCTGCAATTGAAACAATTGAGGAACAGTCTAATCGTGCGTATCAGCAGTATTCTCAATTTGATAACGATCTGGATAAACATATTTACTTGCGTAACATTCAGGATACTAACGAAACGCTTTATTTTAAGTTAATTATTGATAATCTGGAAGAAATGATGCCAATAATTTACACGCCAACAGTTGGTCTCGCTTGTCAGAAATTTTCTCAGATTTATCGTCGTAAAAGAGGGCTTTTTGTCTCATATCCTGATCGTGATCGAATGGATGATATGTTGCAGAATGCGACTAAGCAAAATGTAAAAGTGATTGTGATTACTGATAGTGAAAGGATTTTAGGGTTGGGTGATCAAGGGATCGGTGGAATGGGTATTCCCATCGGTAAATTGGCTCTTTATTCTGCCTGCGGTGGAATAAGTCCAGCATATACCCTACCAGTCACCTTAGATGTTGGTACAAATAATCAATCATTATTAGATGATCCTTTATATATGGGGTGGCGTAATAACCGAATTACTGGTGATGAGTATCTGGAGTTTGTTGACCGCTTTATTCAAAGTCTACAGCGACGTTGGCCGAATGCATTGATTCAGTTTGAAGATTTTGCTCAGGCTAATGCAACACCCTTATTGAAGAAGTATCAGGATAAACTTTGCTGCTTTAATGATGATATTCAAGGTACAGCCGCGGTAACTGTCGGTACTTTGCTGGCTGCGTGTCATGCACAGGGTACTGAGCTAAAAGATCATCAGGTTGTTTTTGTGGGAGCAGGATCTGCTGGTTGTGGTATTGCTGAGCAAATTGTAGAGCATATGTGTCAGGATGGAATCAGTGAAGAACAAGCAATTAGCCAGGTATATTTGACCAGTAGTAAGGGACTGCTTACCGAAGATATGCCGCTGAGAGATTTTCAGGTTAAATTTGCTAAACCTAAAGATAAGGTTGTCAGTTGGAGTAGCGATGGACAGAGTATTTCACTGTTAGACTTGGTGCGTGGTTGTAAACCAACTATTCTGATTGGTGTTTCAGGCGTAGCAGGATTGATGAGTGAAACGGTTATTAAGACAATGTATTCTAGTTGTTCGCAGCCCATTGTCCTACCACTTTCCAATCCGACTTCAAAAGTTGAAGCTTTACCAGAAGATGTTATAAGCTGGACAGAAGGAAATGCAATTGTTGCAACCGGCAGTCCGTTTGATGCGGTTGATTATCAGGGAAATTTGTATCCAATTGCACAATGTAACAATAGTTATATATTTCCAGGGGTTGGATTGGGAGTGATTGCCAGTGGCGCGAAGCGAGTAACAGGCGAAATGTTTATGACTTCAAGTAAGGCATTAGCAGAGTGTTCTCCGAGGGTCAAATCCGGTGAAGGTACTTTATTACCCGATCTATGCACAATCAGAGAAGTTAGCCGCTATATAGCTATTCAGGTTGGCCTTAAAGCTATGGAAGAAGGTGTAGCAACTAAAGTTGATAGAGAGGTTTTGGAACGGGCTGTTGACAAAAATTTCTGGCTGCCAGAATATCGAGATTACCGTAGAACCCCGTTTTAATAAATACTGAAAGTAATTGCTTAGTAATATTCATCAATTAGCCCGAAGTTTTAGTCAATTACTTCGGGTTAATATCATTTGGCGTTAATTTCTCCGGATAAATCAACATCGAGGGATGGTATAACGTTAGGCGCAATTGATTATGGGAGCGGTAAACATAACCAATAACGGTTAAGTCTTTACCCTGTTCCAAAAGAAGGTGCTGATCCTCAAAATATATTAAGTTTTCTCGCGGGATCTTAATCCAAAGATGTCTATCCATTAGTATCCAGCGATATTTGCTAGTATTAATTATTTTTGTGATATGACCCTGAATTAATTGAATCCCCTGATTCGGTTTTACTTGAGCAGGGATTTTGAGTTGATATGCTGAAGTTGACCATATATTGCTCTTTTTGTTAACTGCAATCGTCTGAGCGTCACTGATACATTGCCAAAAATTCTGGTTAGGCAATATAATCAGGGAGTGGGCCAGACCATTGGCAACCAGGCCGGCATTAATCAGTTGACCACTCTGGTTAAATACCAATGCTAACTCTCGATTATACTTATCCTTCGGATTTACATCATTTATCCAATAGATCTTCTTACTATTACCAATGAGTTGATTAAGTTTTGTTTTAGCTGCGTGCGCAAATGCTTCAGCTGGTTTATTTGAACGTGAATTTAACTCAGGTGCATCAATATGCAATAAACGAATTTTATGGCCTTCTTTGGTATGAAAAGTGTCTCCATCGGCTATCCAGGCAAGCTTAGAAGAGTTGATCAGCGAAGGCGGAAAATCTTTCAGTTGCGGACAACTATCAGGGTAGTCGATTGGCTCTGCATGGATTATTGGTGCAATATTAAAAGCAATAAAAAAGGCACTAAATAGTGCCTTCTTTAACTGTTTGCAATTCAATGAAGTTATTTTTTCAATGAACGTGCTGCAAAACGCTTACGGAATCTATCTACACGGCCACCAGTATCAACCATTTTCTGTTTACCAGTATAGAATGGGTGGCAAGCTGAGCATACGTCAAGGCTTATGTCTTTACACAAAGTTGAACCAACTTCAACTTTGGCACCACAACTACAAGTTGCCGTGATGGCTTCATAATTAGGATGGATATCTGCTTTCATTTTATTAAACTCTATATTTTCGTATATCGCCATTTGAGCCATTTATAACTAATTCAAAAGCTAGCTTTCAAACAATAAACTGGTCAAATACCATACACCATTAAATGGATGCGCGATCTTACCGATCTAGCTGAATGATTGCAAGTATTTATATACCACCGTATGAGGGGAATATCATAACTGGTTGGATGAGTTGCTGTATTAAGCTTAAAATTGTTCTAAGATAGAAGCATTATTAGTAATAAAAAGATACTTGTTTATATGGTAGTTAATACACGTAAAGTAACAACAGATGATGGTGAACACTACTCACTACTAGTTATTCCTCCAAAAGATAAGCCATTGCAGAAGGTTATTCTATGTCTTCCTGCAATGGGAGTGCCAGCGCGTAAATACCTCCATTTGGCTGAGTCTCTATGCCTGGAAGGGTTTGCTTGCGCAATATTCGAATTAAGAGGGATTGGTTCTAGCAGTGTGAGAGCTTCCAGAAAGAGCAATTTTGGCTACCATGAAATACTTAATTTTGACTTACCAAAAGCAATTGAAGAGATCCACCGATTGTATCCTGGAAATCCAGTATATTTGTTAGGACACTCGCTTGGCGGGCAATTAGGGCTTTTGTTTATGAGCCTTCATCCACAACAAATATCTGGATTAATTGGTGTTGCAACTGGCACACCATATTATAAAGGATGGCGGTTTCCTCATAATATTGGGATTTGGGGACTATCAAAAGTAATGCGCTTGGTATCTTTTGGTATCGGCCATTATCCGGGTAGGAAATTAGGATTTGCCGGAAGAGAAGCAAGAAAGTTGATCAAGGACTGGGCATTCTCTGTCGGTTCTGGAAATTATCGAGCGAACGGCAGTACACATCATTTTGAAGATAAATTTAAAATGCTCAATCAACCTGCTTTGATGCTTACTATCGAAGATGATCATCTTGCTCCACCAAGCTCTATAAAAAATCTCGGTAATAAGCTTGAGCAAAGTCAGGTAACTTATCATCACTTGACTAAAGATGATTTTGAACGAGACTCACTTGGTCACTTTAACTGGATGAAAGAAGCAGAACCGATCACCAAAAAAATTATGCATTGGATTGAATGATAAAAATTAGAGAACCCCTTGAAAATATTCTCTCAATCTCCATATAGAAATTAGCAACAGCAAATAGCATTAAACCGGTTTGATAAAATTTGCTCAGAACTAAAGTAACTGATTAATTTCTGAGGAGATACTTATGAGCATGATACGTTTTAATCCATTTAAAGAGCTTGATTCCTGGTTTGATATACACAACCATGCGTTGATGAATTCAAATTCTAAGCAATCGAACATAAGCGAGTGGAACCCGCGCGTTGATATTGTTGAAGGTGAAAAAGACTTTACCATTAAGGCTGAGTTGGCCGGAGTTGCCAAAGAGGATCTAGAGTTACATGTAGAAAATCACATTTTGACCTTAAGTGGTGAGAGAAAAACGGAAGTTAGTGATGAAAAGAAGCATAGAACAGAAAGATTCTTTGGTCGATTCTCCAGAAGTTTTTCGCTTCCTGAATCAATTGATGAGACGTTAATTAACGCCCAAAGTAAAGACGGCATGTTACTGATTTCATTACCTAAAAAGCCAATGCAAAAAAGCAGTCAACAAGTCGAAATCCACTAATCATTGCTATTTCCCTTAATATAGTTGAAATCATGCCTCCTTGGTAAAAGGAGGTTTTATCTTGCCGACCTTTTTAGTTTTACTAAAAAATATATTGATCTAGAACAACTATAGCTACTAATTCTCCGAAGTTCAGATAAATATTCGTCCATTTAGCCTAATCGTTTCTATACTTTATTAACATCCCCCTGTTTTGCGCGTATTCATTCAGAGTATGGAAAAGAAAGATGAAAAAAGCACTGCCTATTCTATTAGAACAGAGTTGTTTCTATGGTTTTTGCTGCTTTCTTTGTTGCCGCTGATTCTATTTGCGTGGCTTAGCTATCAAAAAGGAAAGGAAGGACTAATTAGCGCTGCTGAATTGCAGTTACGCCAATCAGCGTCTCTAACACGAAGCTTTGTGCAAAACTGGTTTGATTATCGAGTCATGGACTCGATCAATCAGGCAAAAGATCGGAGAAACATGGCATTATTAAGTTCTCTTGAGCAGGGATATAAAAGCAGTCAACTTTCTTTATCTGAATACATTAAGACAAGTGATTGGGAAGACAGAGTTGCTTCTTCAAATAATGAGCTTATCAATTTTATTGAGAATTATGACTATATTTAT
>CBDUHU010000099.1:0-9531 GCA_965366725.1 uncultured Kangiellaceae bacterium | reverse complement strand
TTGCAGATGGGTTGTTATATCGCTATTAACTTGGGAAATAACCGGTTGTAGAGTATTGATTGATGTATTTAGTGATTTTAACAATAAGTTTGACGTGTCAAAATTATTGTTTTGACGTCAATAATCTTAAGTGAACTGCAATTTATAAGATATAATCAGCGGAAAAGGCTCGTTCTTGATGAACCCAATTGGCAACCATTTTGCATTGACTCAGAGGAATCATTAATGTCAGGTAAATTACAAGATATGGAAACACTACAATATATCGCGGTTAACCAACAAACAAAAAATAGACAGGGAGATGAAGATGATCAAATTGTGCCCGCGTTTATTATTCAGAGCCACCCGGATCTCGAAAGAATCGGCGATATTTGCTGGTTAACTCCGCTGGTAGCAGGAGAGAGTTTACAGATCGCACGTAACTTCCCTGAGTTTTATGGCTGCAACAGTGTTATTGGAAAGCCTCTGGCAGATCCCTACCTTAGCCGAAGCCCGGTTCAGCTGATGCTATTGCCTGGCGGAGAAATTAAAATAGACTGTTCGAATAGCAAAATCATGGTACTTGTGAATGGTCAGCATGTAACCTGCTCTATTGAGGTTTCACCAGATGAGGTAGCTACTGGGATTGTTATCACACTCAGTGAACGTATAACTTTATTATTAAAGCACTTGCCTCAAAAAACTGTAAAGACGCCTGATAACTTTAATATGGTTGGAATAAGCGCTAACTTATCCGCGGTTAGAGAGCGAATTGAAAGCCTGTCCGATACTGATGAAACAGTGTTAATTAAAGGTTCAACTGGTGTTGGTAAAGAGCTTGTTGCAAATGCTATTTATAACGTTAGTCATCGGGTAGGTAAACCCTTTGTGAAGGTGAGTTTAGGAGCAATACCATCATCATTGGCTGCAGCTGAGTTGTTTGGTGCGAAAAAAGGAGCATTTACCGGTGCTGAAAAAAATAGAGAAGGCTTTTTTGTTGCGGCTGATGGTGGAACTTTATTTCTTGATGAAGTAGGGGAAGCATCACTGGAAGTTCAAAGTTTACTATTGAGAGTTCTTGAAACTGGTGAGTTATATCCTGTCGGAAGCAGTACCCCACGAAAAGTAAATGTGCGACTTATAACTGCAACGGATGCAAATCTTGCTGAATTGAGTGAGTCAGGAAAATTCAAAAAACCCCTTTTACATCGCCTCAGTAATTATGAAATTCACTTACCGTTGTTAAGCCAAAGGAAAGAAGATATTGGGTTGTTATTTTCGTATTTTGCTAAACAGAAAGTAGCAGAGTTGAGTATGGATCTCGCTAAGTTGCTGGAAAGATCTGAAAATCCGTGGATACCATATAAATTGACCCAATTATTGTTAAATTATCATTGGCCCGGTAATATTCGACAGCTAAGAAATATCACTCGTCAGTTAATACTGGATAGTCAACATTCTAGCCAGATTGTGATATCAGAGCAAATTGAAAAACAACTGTTAGCAACGGAGCCATGTGTAAAGGAAGTCAGTGCGATGGTGGTTGCTGTAAAAAAAAGAAAGCCCAAAACTGTGACCTGTGAAGAATTGAAAAGTGCTCTTGCAAAAAATTTATGGGAGATCCAGGCTAGCGCCGAGAGTTTGAATATATCGAGAACTTCAATTTATGAGTTAATGAAACGTTATGTTCTAAAAACTGTTGCTGATTTTAGTCCACAGGAACTTGAAGAGAGTTATCGCCGTAATAATTGCAATATTGACAAAATGGTTGCTGATCTGGAAGTCTCCAAACATGGCCTGACACGTCGTCTGAAAGCACTTGGTATTATTTAATAATTGTTGTTTAAACGGGTTAAATAATTACTTTGAGTTAGTTGGAGTCAGCTAGTTGTATTTTCTGCAGTGGGCAATAGCATTGATTAGCTAAATTTTTATTGATTGTGGCCCAGAGTTAAAGGAAAGCCAAATTCCACCAGCGTACCTTCACCGACTACTGACTGCATTTTGATTTCTCCACCCAGTGCAGTTGATAGTTCCCGGCAAATTGCCAGTCCAAGTCCAGAGCCCGCATGCTTTCTATTATCGTTAGGGTCGACCTGTTCAAAGCCTTCGAACACTCGTCGTATTTTGTTTTCTGGGATCCCTATTCCCGTATCTTTGATATCAATCCAAAGAAAATCTTCCTTCTTTTTGCAGTTAATCTGAACCGTCCCTTCAGGAGTAAATTTAACCGCATTGCCGATTAGGTTAAATAGGACCTGTTGAATACGTTTTCTATCTTGCAAAACTTCTATTTCACATTTTGGGCAATGAAATATTATCTGAGTTTTATCGGTTTTAACCATTGGCTGGCATAAAGAAATTACTTCACGAATCAAAATTGCGATATTGAATCGGCCATAATTAAATGGCATACGACCTGCTTTTAGACGAGCAAAGTCAAGAATATCATCAACAATTTCTGATAATTGAAGACCACTTTTTCCTATTAATTGAATTGATTTTTGTAGCTCTTGATCAATTTTTCCTTCGTATTCAAGCAATATGATATCTGATAAGCCGATAATTCCATTTAGTGGTGTTCTTAATTCATGTGAGGTATTGGTTAATATCCGATCTTTCAACTTGTCGAGTTCTTTTAATTCCTGATTGACCTGCTTCTGTCTGATTAGTTCTCGCTGACTGGCCTTACGATAAAACCAGAAAAATACTAAAATTGCAGAGGATATTAAAATAACCCCCCAGAAAATCTGCATTTGTTTTTGACTGGCTAATTTTAGTTCGGCAATTTTCCTGAGTTGTTGACTCTGCCGGAGTTTTTCTTCTGTTTCGGCGAATTGACGGTCAATTTTTGTGATTTCTGCCAGTTGTTTTATCTTTTCACCACTAAGTTTCGCTTCTATTTTCTGTGCTTTTTTAGCGTGCTCTAGAGAGCTTTTATAATCTTTTTTTGCTTCGTATATTTGTGATAATAGTTGATAACTCTCAAGTTCTTTAGCTTTAAGTTGTAGTTCAATGGCTAGCTCAAGTGCAATCTGACTCTCTTTTTCAGCTTTTATAAAATCTTTATTCTCAAAGTAAATTTCTGCAATATTATCCCTTGTACTGGCTATCAAACCGTTAAATTTATTCTCTCGTGCGACCTTTAAAGCGGTTCTCAGAGTTATTATTGCGTTTTCATAACGATGATTGAGTCGGTAAATGCCTGCCTTAGAAAAAAGAAGATAAATTCGAAGAAATGCATTTTCTTCTTTTGCATACATCTCACTTGCAAGAGCATGGTAATGCTCGGCTTGTGTGATATTCTTGAGCTTCAAATAGGTTTGCGATAGGCTTATTAAAGCCATCAGCTTATGTTTAGTGGTTCCGCGGGCTAAACTTCTCTCATATAAATCATGCCGATATTTGATTGTTTCAGGTAAGTTCTTAAGCTGTTCATAGACTGCTGCGATATTGCTCATTGCTCGCTCAATACCATCAAAATCATCAACTTCTTTTGCTATTTTCAGTGACTCGTTATAATGAGACAACGCCTGTTCATTTTCCCCAAGATAGAATAAATTAGACGCTTGATTACTAATAGAACGAGCTAACTCAATATCATTGTTCTCGACTGTAGCCTGTTGTTTAGCTTTAAGGGATAACTCATAGGCTTTTTTATAAGAACCGCGCTTCAAATATTCATAGGCTGTGTTATTGAGTTGTTTGGCCGTTTCAGAGATATTCGAGCTTGCATCCAGACTAAGTGGCGAAAAAACGAACAACAGCAGACTAAAAACAAGTAGCTTCTTATTGTTCCTGGTCTGCTGGCTTATCACATTCTAACCTATTAAATTGGTCTATTTTTTCTTGGAGGCGTGGATAATGCTATTATTTGCAATATCGTAATCATCGCCAAGTATTTTCTGGATCTCGTCATATTTCTTATTAATAACTAGATCAATATGTTCTTTAGAAATACCGTGAGCCTTCATTGTCCCCTTCTTATCTCGTTTAAATGCCTCGGATAATTTATCATCAGTAGAAAGGTTGGTTAGGAATTCGGTTAATTTATCAGCCATGATCTTCTCCTTTATTATTCGATACTTGTCAATCTTAATGTATAGTGTTTATATGACAAAATAGCAAGTTAATTCAATCAGTTACCTACATTGTTATTATTTTAATTGATCAAACTCACTAGAGTCGGTATACAGATATTTGGGCTGATACCTTTGTATAGTTAAGTGGTTATCTTCCTTTCGGATATTTTCCTATGAAGATATACGACAAAGCTCTCTTCAGTCTATCGCTGTTAGGATTGTATTGATAGTGGACAAATTAACAATCTGGTAGCGATTGACCCATTAGTGGGACATTGGTTATCATCATCATTCTTAGCTTGGCTAACTAATTGTTATCTAGATGGACATCCACTCAAAACTATTTCGCCTAAACCGTTATTTGAATATGCTGGCGCAAGATTCTAAGATTTCAGCTGCTCGATTTGAAGTCTTGCGTCTGATCAAGAAAAACAACCCAATTACTTTGCGTCAGTTGTGTGATTTCCAGAAAGTGAGCATGCCAACTATGTCCAAATTGGTCGATGAGTTACAAAATGAATCTCTGGTGATCCGTGCCCAGTCAAAAGATGATGCCCGCCAACGGTGGATTGTTCCAACTCAAAAAGGTATTCAGACTTTGAAAAAGGCTGTGGAGCAAAATGAACACTTTTGGCAGCGTAAAATGGCGCATTTGTCAGCAGATGAAATCCAATCACTGGAAAAATCGCTTGATATCCTCTCTGAAGTTCTATCGCCAGACTCTGGTAAATGAGTATGACTTGTCCAACACTTGAGTGACGCTAGGTAACCCTAAATGTTTACCTATACTCCTTCTGGGCATGATTCTTTTTGTTTGTCAGGGGTTATGAATGTTAGTACTGAAATTGCAATCAGAGCTGCCGCTACCCACAGGGTTGTTGTTGCGCTGATTAAAGATATAAGGCTTCCGATGATTGCAATAATAACGTTTGTTAAACAAAAAATACTCACCTGAAGTCCCATGACTTTGCCTTGTCCCAGGTGACCAAAAAAATTGCTGAGCATAATTGGGAAAACCAGGTTGATGACGGCGATAACCGCACCGGTAAGCGAAAGTGGCAGATAAACCCAAGATGGTCCAACTACGGTTGCGATAATGATTAAAGCTGCAAATAAAAAATTACCACCTAGTAGGGCATTTTTTTCACCAACATATTCGGGAACTTTTGCTGCAAAAGTAGCACTGACTAATATCATCAATGTGGTAATTGTCACTGTTACCCAGGCAATTTGTTTACTATTGAATTGGAGCGCTTCAACCATCCACAAAGGATAAAATTCATAGAAGGCATTTATACCAAGTGTGTAGATAAAATAGTAAACAAAAAAGGCCCTTATTTCTGGTTTTTTCAATAGTGTCGCTGAGTGATTATGCTTAATTTCGTACCACAGATTATTTGTTGATGATTTTTGTGAAGGCTGGGTTGGAAGAATAGTAATAACTAATAATAATGCGGCTAATACTGCTGCTCCCCCTACATAAAAGGTAATGTCGACTCCATATGGCATCAGGTATCCGCCTGCTAGTGGACCAATTAACCAACCTGCATAAACGGTTGAATATAGTAATGCCAGTGAGCGTTTTGGATCAATTTGTGGCGCTAATTCAACTGCAATTGCACGGGCGATAGAAATATTTCCCTCACAAAATCCGGTAATTATACGGGCGAGAAGAAAGCCTACAAATGAGCCTTCCTGAGCTGCAAGTCCAGTAATAAGATAGCCAATAACACTGCCAACAAGGCTAATGACTAATACACGTTTTCTACCAAAAAAGTCAGACAGTGAGCCAATGATATTGCTACCAATAAGCAGGCCTAACGGATAGGTAGCCAGAGATAAGCCAAGAAGAATTTTGGGATCGAGATTAAGAAACTGGATCAACGGATCATCAGCACCACTCATAAAGTATGGTGACAAAACAGGATAGGGTAATGCTATACCCGCAGTTCCAAGTAAAGAAACCAGCATTATAGTTGCTAGAATTGACTTCGCGTTAACCTTTTGCATGAGATATAATATATAAAGTATTTGCTTTATATACTAAGGTCGAGTGTCCATAAGTGTCAATTGTTTTATAATATTGATGAGATTTGGGTAGACTATTGTAGGTCTTTGTAGTTTTAAAAAGGACCACTGAGAGATTTTTTAAGGGGTTGATTTTGGACAGTAATTGTCGATCCACCGTAAAATTTGACTAATGTCAGTCTTTTATCGAATAAAACTTATAAAAGAGTCATCTTTTATTGTAAAAAAAGAGTACAAAGTTTGAAAAATTAGTATAATCCACGCTCATTTCTAGAAAATAATCTATGCTTAAAACAAGTTGTCAGTGACGAGTTTAGCTAATTATTTTGAAATGCCTCACATCGAGGCATTTTTAACACTCCACTTAAGATTTTAGGGGATATTGGTGTGAAGCCAACAAATATTAAAAATCCTGAATATTTTCATAAGGTCGTTGACTGTCAATATGCCTGTCCGGCACACACGCCAGTTCCCGAGTATATTAGATTAATAGCTGCGGGCAGATATGACGATGCCTACATGATCAATTGGGAATCAAATGTTTTCCCCGGAATACTTGGGCGTGTTTGTGATCGTCCTTGTGAACCAGCTTGCCGTCGGGGAAGAGTTGAAGAAGAACCAGTGGCGATCTGCCGTTTAAAACGTGTTGCTGCGGACAATAAGGATGATATTAAGGATCGTTTACCGTCCATTGCTCCTAAAAATGGTAAGAAAATTGCTCTGGTTGGTGCTGGTCCTGCGTCTTTGACTGTCGCAAGAGGGTTAGCGCCTCTAGGTTACCAGGTTGACTTATATGATGAACAGGAAGTTGGTGGTGGATTTATGCGTAGTCAGATCCCTTCATTCCGTCTTCCTGCGGAAGTTTTGGATGAAGAGGTAGGCTATATTCTTGATATGGGAGTTATGGCCCATTTTAAACATTATGTCGACAGCTTGAAGGATTTACTGACTAAAGATTATGACGCTCTATTTGTTGGTTCGGGGGCGCCTAATGGACGAGATCGTGCCAAATTGCCCGGTCGTCAGGAAGGGGATGACGGTATTCATCTTGGTATTAACTGGCTAGAAAGCGTTGCTTTTGAACATACCAAATCGATAGGTAAGAATGTGATCGTATTGGGTGGTGGTAATACTGCCATGGATTGTTGTCGTACGGCGCGTCGTCTTGGTGGTGAGAATGTGCGTGTTGTTGTGCGAAGTCCACGTAGCGATATGAAAGCATCAGCTTGGGAAATAGATGATGCTGTCGGCGAAGATATTCCTATTTATGAGAATCACACTCCAATGGAATTTGTTGTTGAAAATGGCAAATTGATTGGAATGAACTTTGAAAAAGTTCGTGCAGAATATGATGAAAATGGTCGTAGGAGTTTAATTCCAACCGGTGAAGATCTTGTATTTATGGAGGCTGACAAAGTATTGATCGCAATTGGTCAGGATAATGCTTTTCCGTGGATAGAAAGAGATATTGGTTTAGAGTTTGGAAAGTGGGATATGCCAGTTGTAGATGAGAATACGTTCCAATCTACTAATGAAAAAGTATTTTTTGGTGGTGATGCTGCTTTTGGGCCATCAAATATCATCACTGCAGTTGCTCATGGTCATCAAGCTGCTATTTCCATTGATAAGTTTTGCCAGGGGCTAGATATTGCTGAACGACCAGAACCCGGCGTTAACTTACTTAGTCAAAAGATGGGTTTCCATGAATGGACTTATGACAATCATATTGACCATGATAAACGCCACCTTGTTCCTCATGTAGACAAAGAAATCGCGCTTAAGAACCTGAAGTTAGAAGTAGAAAAAGGTTTTGACCAGGATTTAGGCTTCGAAGAAGCGATGCGCTGTTTAAACTGTGATGTACAGACGGTATTTACCGATAATTTATGTATTGAATGTGATGCCTGTTCAGATGTTTGCCCGACAAACTGTATCAACTTCATATCAAATGGTGAAGAAGATGATTTGAGAACACGTTTGAATGCACCTTCAAACGACAGCGAACAGAGTTTATATGTGTCTGATGAACTCAAGACCACAAGAGTAATGGTCAAAGACGAAAACGTCTGTTTGCATTGTGGACTTTGTGCTGAGCGCTGCCCTACTGCAGCTTGGGACATGAAGAAATTTTCTTATTCTGTGACTAAGGCAGGAAAATAATGCAATCGGTTAATAATGCAAGAATCGAAGCAGTTAATGACTTTGTAATTCGTTTTGCGAATGTAAATGGTACCGGCTCTGCCAGTGCTAACAATATGTTTTCTAAAGCTGTATTTCGAATGGGGGTTCCAGTTAGCCCTAAAAATATATTTCCTTCAAATATTCAGGGTCTTCCAACCTGGTTTGAGGTTCGTGTTACTGAAAAAGGCTATTTGGGTAGCCGTGGCGATGTTGACTTTGTGGTTGCGATTAATGGTCAGACATTACGTAAAGATTATGATGAGTTAATGCCCGGTGGTTATTTTCTTTATGATTCAACTAAGTCGTTACCAAGAGATTTTAATCGTGAAGATGTGATTGAAATTGGAATACCTTTAACTCAGATGTGTATTGATAATTACACCAATCCACGTCAACGTCAGTTATTTAAAAATATTATTTACGTTGGTGCTTTAGCATATCTATTTGATATGGAGTTTGATGTTCTTACCAACATGGTTAAAGATCAATTTGCTAAAAAAGAAAAGCTCATTGCACCAAATGTCGGCGCATTGGAGCTTGGCTATAATTATGCTAAAGATAATTTTGAAAATGTATGCGGCATAAGCATTGAGCGGCGTGATAATGTTGGTGAATCAATTATCATTGATGGTAATAGTGCGACTGGTTTAGGAGCAATATACGGTGGTGCTACGGTTTGTGGTTGGTATCCAATTACTCCCTCTACCTCAGTAATAGAAGCATTTGAAAAATATGCAAGAAAGTATCGTGTTGAAAAAGAAACCGGTCAGAATAAGTTTGCTATTTTGCAATCTGAAGATGAATTATCCGCGATTGGTATGACAATTGGAGCAAACTGGAATGGTGCGCGTGCTTTCACTGCGACTTCTGGTCCGGGATTATCACTAATGAGTGAGTTCCTGGGATTGGCCTATTTTGCAGAAATTCCGGTTGTTTTGGTTGATGTTCAACGTAGCGGACCAAGTACCGGGATGCCAACAAGAACACAACAGTCTGATATTATTTCTGCAGCTTATGCATCTCATGGTGATACAAAACAGGTGTTACTGATTCCCTGTGATCCAGCGGAATGTTTTGAAATGACCGCGACTGCATTTGATGTAGCTGAGCGATTACAAACACCTGTAATTATTATGTCTGATCTTGATTTAGGTATGAATGATCATGTTAGTCGTCCTCTTAAATGGGATGACAGCCGCTCTTATGACCGCGGAAAAGTATTGACTGCAGAAGACTTGGATAACCTGAGTGAGCGTTGGGG
>CBDUHU010000098.1:0-9543 GCA_965366725.1 uncultured Kangiellaceae bacterium | reverse complement strand
TGACCAAGATCGTTTAACGCCGCTAACATACTCATAATTCAAACTCCTCAACTTCACTGTCAGCTATATCGAAACGGTTAATAATGTTGTCTTTTTTAACTTCTTTCTCAAAGTCATCTATATGACGCGCTAACTCACGGACTGTACTATTATCAAAAATCGACTTGATCGAGATACTTACATGCCACCTCGAACGTATTTCAGAAACCAATTTCGTTGCCAATAATGAATGCCCGCCTAACTCAAGAAAGTTATCGTCGATACCCACCCGCTCTACATTCAATAGTTCTTGCCATAATGCACAAAGCTTATGTTCAGTTTCATTTGTTGGTTCAATTAATGACGACTTGATTGCCCCCCCCAAATCAGGTTCTGGTAGCGCACCTCTATCAATTTTTCCGTTGGCACTTAGCGGTATTTTGTCTAAAGTTACAAAAGATGCGGGAACCATATAGTCGGGCAATTTTTGTTTTAAAAATTGTTTTAATTGTTTTTCTATTGCGTCTTGTGTATCCACTTCAACGTATGCGATTAATTGCTGACTTTTTAAATTTGCAATAACAACTGAATTCTTTATCAAAGGATGATGCGTGATTATATTTTCAATCTCTCCGAGTTCGATACGAAAGCCGCGTATCTTGACTTGATGATCACGCCGGCTTATAAACTCTAAATTACCACACGGTAGCCATCGAACTAGATCGCCGCTTTTATACAATTTTTGCCCCTCTACTAGCGGGCTCTCTAGAAATTTTTCAGCAGTGAGTTTCGGTTGATTCAAATATCCGCTCGACACACAAAGTCCACCGATATAGAGCTCTCCCACGGCACCAATTGATTGAGGCCGCATAAAATCATCTAGAACATATAACTGGGTGTTATCCATAGGTTTACCAATTGGCAGTGAAACACCGTTTCCATCCCCATTTTGTGTGTAGTTATACAAACTACAACCAACAACCGTTTCTGTCGGCCCATAGTGATTGTATATTTGACTCTGAGGAAATTTAGCTTGTAGTTCTTTCGCGATTTCTGATGAGAATGATTCGCCTCCAATAACGAAGATATGTCTAGCATTTACCGGATCACTAGAAACCAGTGACAAAAACCCTTTCACATGCATTGGCGTCATGCGGAGTAAATACCTTTTATGGGTCTGATGGCACAGTCTATTACCCAAATTTTCAAGGTCATCATCAACTGATAAGTCAACAATGCCCCCAGAAACTATTGGCATATATAAAGCTGGTACGGTTATATCAAAGCAATGAGAGGTTACGACAAGAGAGCCATTGAGATCTTTTTCGTAATAACTGTTGGCGGCAAAATTACAATAATCACTTACGCCTGAATGGGTAACTTGGACACCTTTTGGCAAACCGGTTGTTCCAGAAGTATATATGACGTAAATGTTGTCTTCGATAGATACATCTACAGACGGATTTGATGATTCATATTCATCTAACCAATCTTCACTTATTGCGTCATCCAGCAGTAAAACATCAATACCAGCTACCGGTAAATTCTGCATTAATGACGCCTGTGTGATAACTATCTCAATGTTCGCATCCTGAATGAGATGGCTCATACGCTCAGTCTTACCTTTTGGATCCATCGGAATGTAAGCTGCCCCAGATTTCATTACGCCAATAAGGCTAATCATTAACTCTATCGAGCGCTCTGCATAGATACCTACAAAGTCCCCTGGACCAATATCATCTTCTGCAAGATGATGAGCCAACCGGTTGGCCTTTCGATTAAGCTGTTCGTAAGTTAATGTTAACTCGCCGTCTACAACGGCCACGTTGTTAGGTGTTATTTTTACTTGCTCCTCAAATATTCGATGTATGCAACGTAAATTACTGCTATCTGACTTAGTTTGACTCCACTCTTTCAATAGTTTTCGGCTGTCCGTACTAGTCAATAGAGGCAGTTCGTTCACACCAGTGAACTGCTCATCAACAATTGAAGTGAGTATGACTTCCATCTGTTGCAACAATCGTACAATTGTGGCTTTATCGTAAACTTCAGAACGATATTTAGCGATGATTTTCAATGAGTCATTGGGGATCACGCATAAGGTCAAATTAAAATTGTTTTGGATGTCAGTGAACACATCTTCGATAGCGAAACCGTTATCGACCCTGTCTCTATCTTTAAAAAGCTTATCCATCGGATAATTTTCGAACACGACCAGCGTATCAAATAAAGCAACATTATTAGGTAGTGGGCTTAATTGCAGGATTTCTGGAAGCGATAGATAACTGAACTCATTTCTGTTTAGGCTGGCCTCATGCATTCGAACCAACCAGTCGCTTATAGTGTCTTCTCGGTCAAAGTCCACAACGACCGGTAGACTATTTATGAATACGCCAACCATATTCTCAACACTAGGCAATGTAGCTGGTCGGCCAGAAACTGTTTCACCAAAAACCACTTTTGTTTCACCGCTGTATCGATGTAACAAATAAGCCCAAGCGCATTGGACGATAGTATTCAACGTAATGTTCTTATTTTTTGCAAATTCTGCCAGCCTTTTTGTTCTAGTTTCGCTAAGTACTATTTCTGCTACATTAGATTCTATGGTTGAATAATTGTTACTGCGCTTCTCACATCCCAATGATGTGGGAGATTCTATACCTTGCAAATTATTAAGCCAAAATTCGTCGGCTATGGTACGGTCTTGTTTTGCAAGCCACTCGATGTAATCGATATATTTTGGAACCGGTGCCAAGTTAAATTCAATGTCATCAATAAGCTGTCTATAAGTGCTCATCACTTCGTCAAATACAATAGGCAATGACCAACCATCCATAAGCGAATGGTGTGTTGTCCATAACAACCTGAAGCTGTCATTCGTTAGACGTAATAGTGTCAGCCGCATCAGTGGCGCCTTCGCGACTTCAAAACCTAACTGCTTGTCTTGAGTACGATATTGTTCGAATAAATCGGCGTGTTTATTGAGCGGATAAATCCTCCAATCCTCTTCCAACCAAGGAACAGATACATCAGAAAGAACTAACTGCTTGGCCTCTTCTCCTACGAAAGCGGTTCTGAAGATATCATGTCGATCAATCACAGTTTCCCACGAAGCCTTAAATGCGTTCACGTCCAGCTCACCAAGTATTTTTGGGGCGACTTGGCTTACATAAGCGCACTTGTTTAATTGACTGTGAAATAACATCCCTTTTTGCATCGGAGTTGAATCATAAATATTGATGAGCTTGGGATAACTCTTCTCTAGCTTACTAATTTCATTTTGAGACACTTCTGTCAATGGAAAATCAACAGGTGTATGACGAGTTACCTTTATATTTTTGCAATGTTCAATCACCTTTTGTAGCTGACGTTTCATCCCGTTTGCAAATTTTTTCATAGTGCTCGATGTATATTCTGTCGAACGGTAATCTAATGCGAACGTCAAACAGCCTTTCAGAATCATACCGTTGATACTCAATGCATAGTCGCTTTTGTAGCGCTCACTCACATTACTACCAGTAAATCCTTGTACCAGCTGGAATTCAGAATTTTCATTAATTGCCTGATCAAACTGCCCCAGATAGTTAAACAAGATTTGTGCTTTATTTTCATTTTTAGCCGCGATAATCAATGGATTTTTAAGCAGACAAGTCAAGACTCCAAAACCTATTCCGTTATTAGGTACATTTCGAGCACTCTCCTTGATATGCTTTATCACTTCAGATATTGATTCCGAAAAGAGATTGTTTATCTTGAGTGGATATAGACTAGTAAACCAACCGATTGTCTGGCTAAGATCTATATTATTTACCAGAGGTTCTCGGCCATGGCCTTCAATATCGATTAGAGTAGTTGAGCTACCAGTCCATTCTCGGAGAGCCATAAAGACAGCAGTAAGTAAGAGTTCGCTGATTTTTGTATTGTAGGCGAAACTGCAATCATTCAATAAGGCTTGTGTCATTTTCTGATCTAGACTGATGCTCACTGTTTCCGTAAGGCAAAGCTCATTTTTTTGACTTGAAATATTATCCGATAGTAGGGCTAGATATTCACCAGACATTTGATTAAGCCAATATGGTACCTCTTCTAGCAACTCTTTATTCTTACTATACTCATTTAGCGTCTCACCCCATAGCTGATAGGAAGAGGTTTTAGCGTCCAGTTCTATTGTTCTATTAGCTTTAACATTTCCATAGCTCAACTCTAGATCTTTGAGCAATATTCGCCAAGAGACTCCATCTACTAATAGGTGATGAAGAATTAATAGAAGCCTGCTATTTCCTTCTCCACATTTGAATAGAACAGCTCTAAATAAAGGGCCTTTTGAGAGCGATAATTGACTTTGCTCAATTCTTTCAATAGAAGACATAGCCTCTTCTATTTGTTCATCATTTAACCCTACAAGATCATGAGTAGTAACTGATTGTTCGACAATATCAGTAGATGATTCTAGATAGAATGAACTCCACTCATTAGCCTCTAGAGTAAATCGCTGTCGAAGACCATCGTGTCTCTCATAAAGCGCTCCAACAATTGCCAATAGATCGTTTTCTTCAAATTCTGTTGGCGTATGTAGCAATATCGATTGATTGAAATGATGCTTGTCAGACTTAGCACTGAATAGAAAATCTTGCTGGATAGGAATGAGCTTCTGGGAGCCAATAACCTCAGCTTGCGAACTCAAGATTCTATTTTCACTTTTTGACATCAGAGCTAGTTCAAAAATTGTTTGATTTTCAAAAAGCTGTTTGGTCGTAACATAAATACCCTTTTGATTGGCACGTGAAACGACTTGTATTGCTAAAATCGAATCGCCTCCCAATCTAAAAAAGTTATCATTTACGCCGATTTTGGAGATCTGCAATAGATCTTGCCATATTTCACATAATAGCCTTTCATTTAACGTAGAAGGAGCACGATAGCTACTATCACAATTTGTCTTAGGTTCAGGTAGTGACTTATAGTCGATTTTCCCATTTGGGGTCAAAGGAAAATTATCCAGCAAAGAAAATGCAACTGGTACCATATAATCTGGCAACGTTAGATGAAGATGTTCCACGATAGATTGAATTAATTTGGATTTTGAAATAAGTTTTTTATCATGGGAAATTACGTAAGCAACTAACTTTTTACTCTCTCCCAAAACACTAACAATAGCCTCACTGATGAAATCTAACTCTGTTATTGCTTTCTCTATTTCACCTAGCTCAACACGAAAGCCGCGTATTTTTACTTGGTTATCTAATCGCCCTAAGTATTCCAGCTCCCCATCGCGCGACCAACGAACGAGGTCTCCGGTTTTGTATAACCTATCATCGTTTTTTTTGCTCAAATGATTTGGAATAAATTTTTCCAAAGTAAGAGCAGGGTGATTCATGTAGCCTTTAGAAACGCCTGCGCCACCAATAAATAGTTCTCCTGCAACGCCTGTAGGTACAGGGTTCAGATTATTATCCAGAACAAAAGTAAAAACGTTTGAAATTGGTTTTCCAATCGTCACCCGGCCAGTGTTATTTAGGTTTTTGACGGTAGAACAAATGGTGGCTTCACTGGGACCATATACATTGAACAATTTGACCTTATCTTTCCAATAAGAGACCAATGAAGGAGGACACACTTCTCCACCAACCCACACAGTTTCAATACATTCAATATATCTCAGTCCAGCCAACGCAGAGGGTGTCATAGTTATATGAGTAACGTTGTTGCGCTCAATAAACAGCGGTAGCTCTGTATCAATTTGTTGTTCTAAATTATCTCCGATACATAATTTCGCTCCTGCGAACAATGCCAGCCATATTGTCGAGGCGGGACCGTCGAAACTGACAGTACCAAACTGTAAGACGTTACTCTGGTTTGAAATTGAAAGTCTTTGTGTATGATCTCGAACAAAATTGCTCAAACCTTTGTGCTGAACTAGTACGCCTTTGGGACGCCCTGTTGATCCTGAAGTGTAAGTCGCATAGATAACATTTGAATCACAAAGGTCTGCTTCTTCTCTAGAAATATTTGTACTTGGATACTCTTCTAGAGATTTATCAAACCGCTCTTCATCTAACAACTCTACTTCTTGCTTAGTGAGCAAAGGGTGCTCGGCAAGACCAGTAACGCTTAGAATTATATTAACCTTTGAATCATCTATTAGATGCCCGATTCTTTCTTTCGGATAAGACGGATCCAAAATCAGATATGCACCGCCTGCTTTTACAATCGCTAGCATTCCAACAACCATTTCCAAAGATGGTTTAATGAATAAGCCAATCAAGCAGTCCGGTTTGACACCTTTACTGATCAAATGGCGAGCAAGTCTATTGGCGCGCTGATTGAGCTCTGCGTAGGCCAAGCTCCTATCTTCATGTATTAGTGCAATTGAGTTAGGACAAATGCTGGCGTGTCTCTCTATTTCATCGTGGATACACTCTCCAGCAGGAAAGTCTTGTTCCGACCCAGCCCAATAATTGAGAAGCTTGTCAGACTCATTTTCTGATAACAAGTTAAGTTTTGAAATCTTTTGGTTTGGGCATGCTAATATGCTGCCTAGGAGATTTTCAAAATGATGGGCCATTCTCTCAATCGTTGCGGCATCAAAAACATCAGTAGAAAACTCCCAACTGAGATTCAGACCAGTCTCGTCTTCATTTACATTTAACGTCAGATCAAATGTTGACAAAACAGAAGTTCTATCAAGTTGTTCGACATCCACATTTTGCATTTTCAGACTGCTATTTTCATTATTCTGGAGAACGAGCATTATTTGGAAAATTGGACTATAACTTAAACTCCGCTCTGGGTTAATTTCTTCGACAAGTCGCTCGAAAGGAAATTGTTGATTATCATATGCTTCGAGTAGCGTTTCTTTTGTATTTTGGAGATGTTCTGTAAAACTCAAGTCTGATGAAAATTGTGAACGAAGGGCCAATGAATTGACAAAACAACCAACAACTTGTGAGAACTCCACTTTGTCTCTGTTGGCAACAGCAGTTCCAACCACAATATCATTTTCATTTGAGTATCGATGTAACAAACTGGAAAAGGCAGCATTAAGTACCATAAACAGCGTTGCGCCATATTCATTTGCAAAATGCATAATCTCATCTTTCATATCTGAATTTAGTCGCTGCAAGACTTTTTCGCCCATGTGACTTTGCTCGACAGGCCTGGTTCTATCCAGAGGCAAATTGTGCACATTCGGCACATCCTTCAGTTTCTTAATCCAATACTCTTTCTGCTCATCAAACTGATTGCTCGTTAACCAATTCGCTTGCCAATTCGCGAAGTCAGCATACTCTACAGACTCAGTAGGAAGTTCCAGCGACAACCCACAAACATAGGCATTGTAAAGCTCAGATAGCTCCTTTGTTAATAAACCCAGGGACCAACCATCGACAGCAATATGATGAAATAAAAGTGTTAATATAAAGTGTTTACCGCCCGTTTTGAACAAGACTCCTTTCATCAACAGGTCACTAGTCAAGTCAAAGTCATGTTTGACTAGTTTCTCAATCTCCTTCGCTACGAATTGATCACTAAGATCGAGGGTGGTTAAATCATGTGTCTGTAGTTTGAAGTCATAGCCCCCCTTTAATTGAGCGTACATATTGCCATCGGTGTTAACAAAAATAGTTCTAAGTGCTTTGTGACGCTGAATCAATGTTTTAAGAGCCTCTTTCAAACAATCGATTTGCAGTACACCATTTATTTTGAACGAAGCCATTAAGTTATACTGCGAACTACCACTATTTAAATGGTCGATAAATAGCATCTGCTTCTGAATAGTTGTCAATACTGACACGGCGCTGCCTGTCATAACTTGTATATTTTGTTGTTTATTAATTTCATGCGTTTGCAAGAACACAGCCATATCACTGAGAGTTGGATGCTCAAAAAGATTACGAACAGATATTTCGAGAAATAAGTCAGCTTTAATAGTCGAAATAAGTTTGGCTACAGTTATTGACTGTCCGCCTAACTCAAAAAAATTGTCGTTCTTGCTAATGTCCTCGACTTCAAGAAGCACAGACCATTGATTGGCTAGATATATCTCCATTTTGGTTTCTGGACACAGATGTTGCCTATCAGAATCTCTTTTTGACCGTCGAAACAAAACATTAAGTTCGCTACAGGTATATCTTGACTTTGTCAGTGCACGCTGAACCTTTCCACTAGAAGTTTTTGGAAGCTCTCCAGATTTAATGAACACGATATCTGAGACGAGGAGTTCATGTTCTTCAAATATACGACTCTTGATTGCAGATATGGCGGCATGTGAATCAAACTCCTTTATACTTCTCCTCTCAACCTCTTGTACGATGCGTACAGTTCCGTTCACTTCAAAAGCAACCGCGCCGGCTTTTTTTAACCCTGGATATGATTGATTACTGAGTACTTCTAAATCATTTGGATAATAGTTTCTGCCCTTTACAATAATTACATCTTTTATGCGACCTGAAATATAAAGTTGACCTTCGTGTAGAAAGCCTAAGTCACCCGTCCTCAAATAGCTTAATCCATTTGGTTTATCCAGAACTTGCTCAAAAACTTCAGATGTTTTTGCTACATTGTTCCAATATCCTTGAGCAACACTTGGACCTGAAAACAGGATCTCACCGACATTTCCGTCGGGCAACACAGTATTCGTGTTTGGCGTAACAATTTTTACATCATGCTTTGATTGCACATAACCACAAGAAACTAGCTCTACGGAGTCGATATCAACAACACGTTTGTCAACGATGTTTTGATATAGTTTATGTTTATCGAATGAGGACGATAAAAAACCTTTATTTGGATCAATTCCTGAAATGAAAACAGTTGCTTCGGCCATTCCGTAAGCAGGATAGAGCGCTTTTTTGTGGAAACCAATACTTGAGAATCTATCTACAAATTCTCTAAGGGCATCTGGGTTAATCGGCTCTGCGGCATTAAATGCGACTCTCCAACTACTCAAATCAAGCTTTGATTCTTCACTCAACTTTACTTTATCAATACAATGTTCATAGGCAAAATTAGGAGCTCCACAGATGGTAGCCTCATACTTTGAAATGGCTTCAAACCATCTAATAGGTCTCTTAATAAAATGTGCTGGGGACATCAATACAGAATGAGCAGCAAGATACACTGGAAGCATCAGAGTATTAATTAATCCCAAATCATGAAATAAGGGCAACCAGTTGCAAAAAGTATCCTCTGATTGACAATCAGTAGCTTCTATCAAAGCTTCCAGGTTAGCAATGATATTGCTATGGCTGACCATGACGCCTTTCGGTTTTCCTGTCGAACCAGAAGTGTATTGCAAGAAGGCGATAGTCTCAGAACTGGGTGACCATGAAAAATCTACAGCCTCAATACTTGTGCCGTCATCAATGGTTAGGATATTAAATTGGCTTTTTTCATCAAAACAGTTTTTAACGTTCTCAAACAAAGCCCTAGTTGTAATTGCCAGCTTGGCATCGCAATCGTTTACAACTGAAGAGATTCTATTCGAGTGATTACTTCGAGATGGTGGATATAAAGGAACAGCAATTGCGCCAGCATATAAACAGCCGACAAAAGCTTTTATATATT
>CBDUHU010000097.1:0-9559 GCA_965366725.1 uncultured Kangiellaceae bacterium | reverse complement strand
TTAGATCATAGGTTGAATCAAACCATTAATATTGTCGTATTTAAAATGACAGAACAAAGTCAATCATAGGTGATTAGAGAGTAATGTTGAATCATACCGAGATGCCTATCCAGTTTAAATTTAGGAGTTAAACAATGCAAAAAAATACACTTGCTCTTCAACTCGCCCAGTTTGTACTGCGACGTCGTTGGTGGGTTATCGCCTTAACGCTAATTGCTGTTGTTAGTGCAACCTACGGTGGGCAGTTTATCGTTTTTAACCCTGATAATCGGGCATTCTTTAGTGAAGACAATCCTGAGCTGATTGCATTTGAGCATATGGAGGATACTTATAGCGGTCGGGATGAAAATGTTCTGATAGTGCTAGGTCCAAAAGATGGTAACGTTTTTACCCGGGAAACCCTTGCGGTAGTAGAAAAGTATACTCAGGAATCCTGGCAGATCCCATTTTCTACTCGAGTTGATTCGGTTACTAACTTCCAACAGTCCTATGCTCAGGATGATGACTTGATCATCGAAGATTTAATATCAGACGCCTCGGCAATGGATGATCAGGAGCTAGCACGAGTTAAAAAGATTGCATTGGAAGAACCGCTACTGGTAAAGAGAGTGATTTCGGAGCAGGGGCATGTTACTGGTATCAACGTCACTATTAAGTTACCAGGACTGGATTTAAGTGAAGAGCCAAGAGTTGTTGAATTTGTTCGCGATATGGCAGAAAAAATTCGTGCTGAAAATCCGGATCTTCAAGTACATCTGACAGGTCTTGTAATGCTAAATACCGCATTTGCTGAAGCATCAGCAAGCGATTCACAAACCTTGATGCCACTAACATTATTGATGTTCCTGGTGAGTATTGCACTACTTATGCGTGGCTGGACCAGCGCTTTTGCAACTTTATGGGTTATTCTTTTTTCAATTATGACAGCAATGGGACTGGCGGGTTGGTTAGATATTGAGTTGACTGCAGTGTCAGCATCAGCACCCACGATAATAATTACCCTCGCAATTGCAAATGCTATTCATGTTCTGGTTAGTTTTGTTGACTCAATGCGGCGAGGTGTTGATAAAGAAAATGCAATGATAGAAAGCATAAGAATTAATCTTCAACCAGTGTTCTTAGTTAGCTTTACCACGACACTTGGCTTTTTAACAATGAACTTCAGTGAGTCACCACCATTTCATGCTTTGGGCAACATTGTCTCAATGGGAGTTCTTTGCTCATTTATACTTTGTATGACATTCTTACCTGCTTTAATGATGGTACTTCCAATGCGTAAACCTGCACTAAAAGGTGAAGAGTCTACTCGTATGGAAAAACTGGCTGACTTTGTTATTCTGTATCAGAATAAATTGCTTGTCGGAATGGGAGTTGTGTTTATTGTACTGGTTTCATTTCTTCCGACTAATGATCTCAATGACGAGTGGATTAAGTATTTTGACGAGTCCCTTGATTTCAGACAGGCAACAGATTATACCACCGATAATTTAACTGGTTCATATCGAATAGACTACTCACTTAATGCTAATGGATCAGGTGGAATTAGCGAGCCAGAATTTTTGCGACAGGTGCAGGCATTTACTCAATGGTATAATCAACAACCGGAAGTTGTTCAAGTGACAGCGCTGACCGACATTATGACAAGGCTAAATAAAAATATGCATGGCGACGATGAGAGCTTTGCAGTGATCCCCGAAAATCGTGAATTGGCTGGTCAGTATTTGTTACTCTACGAAATGTCATTACCTTATGGACTAGACTTAAATAATCAGATTGATATGGATAAGTCTGCCACCAGGGTTACCGCAGTGTTAAAAGATATTTCAGTGAGAGAAACACTTGACCTGGAACAACGAGCGCAAGACTGGTTAAAAGCCAATGCGCCTGATATCAGGGCGCCTGGTACAGGTAATAGCATTATGTTTGCTCATATCGGAATGCGTAATATAGTCGGTACACTGATAGGAACCAGCTTTGCTTTATTACTGATCTCTGCTGTTCTGATATTTGCTTTCCGTTCAGTTAAAATTGGTCTGATGAGCATTGTTCCAAACCTGATGCCCGGCTTGATGGGCTTTGGTTTGTGGGGACTGCTTGTCGGTGAAATAGGAATGGGGCTTGCGACGGTTGCAGGGGTCACAATGGGCATTGTGGTTGATGATACGGTTCATTTTTTAAGCAAGTATCTCCGAGCAAGAAGAGAAAAAGGATTGAGTAGCCCTGATGCCGTCAGGTATGCCTTTTCAACAGTTGGTACTGCACTCTGGTTTTCATCATTAACGCTGGTTGCCGGTTTTGCGGTACTCGCATTCTCTACCTTTAGAATGAATGGTGATATGGCAACCTTGACAGCGGTAACTATTGCTTTTGCATTACTCGCTGACTTTCTCTTTTTACCGCCCTTGTTGATGAAACTTGATCGAGCGAAGTCCGCGGAAACTGTGGAAGATAAACCGGTTGTCAATGACACTGATTTGGAGCCTGAGCAAGTAACACCCTGATTAATTTCAGGTTGTTACTTGTCACTTATTACCAATGACTTATTAAGGAATGTGAGAAATGAGAAAAATTAGTTATTTAGTATATTTAAGTCTATTTATCAGCTTTTCTGTGTTGGCTGAAACTGCTGAGGAAAAAGGCCTTGCTATTGCAATAGAAGCGGATAAACGTGACACTGGCTGGCTTGATAGAAGTGCTGAAATGGAAATGACACTGCGTAACGCAAAAGGCGACGAAAGTAAGCGTTTTATGCGTAACAAAGTGTTGGAAGTCGAAAATGATGGAGACAAATCCTTGACGATTTTCGATCAACCGCGCGATGTGAAAGGAACTTCATTCCTCAGTTTTACTCATTCAGTCAGACCGGATGACCAGTGGATTCACCTACCTGCACTTAAGCGCGTTAAGCGGATTTCTTCATCAAATAAATCTGGCCCCTTTATGGGAAGCGAGTTTGCTTATGAAGATATTAGTTCGCAAGAAGTTGACAAGTACAGTTATAAATTTCTAAGAGATGAAGTGATCGATGGTCAAGATACCTTTGTGATTGAGCGTAAACCAAGTTATAAATATTCAGGCTATACTCGATTAGTTACATGGACAGATAAGGAAACTTATCAACCATTAAAGATTGAATATTATGATAAAAAAAATACGCTTTTGAAAACACTTACTTTTGATGGTTATAAACAATTTATTGGTCAATACTGGCGTGCAGAATTGATGGAAATGAAAAATCACCAGACCGGAAAAAGTACAACCATTGAATGGAAAAACTATCAATTTAAAAATGGACTTTCAAAGCAGGACTTTAACAAAAATGCATTGAAAAGATTGCACTGATTAATTAAACATCCAACTCCTGGATATTATTTCCACAATTACCTGTAAAGGTGGTTGTGGTTTTTTTTTATTAGTACTAAAAATAAAAAGTCAAATTTCTCTGTCATTTTAATACTGTACTTAAGATCAGTTGTGATAATTATACTGTGAGTCAAAATGACTTCGGTATAAATTTTGTCGGCCTGACTAAATCAAAATTTATATTCACTATCGTGAAAGTTCTATCACAGAATCAATTATTCTACTATCAATTAAACGTCAAAGGGAATTAGTTATCAAACTGTTCCTATGGTAATTTTTTGGCTGTAAATATGAAGTTTTTTCTGAGTTTGATGAATTAAACCAATTGTTGCATACATCAATAATGAAATGGAGAGGAAATAATGAAGTTTAAATTTAAACGACTTATTGTTACTGGAGTCAGTATATTTCTGACGAGTGGATACGCATATAGCGAAACTATGCAAGCGGCTGAAAATTCACAAAGTCATCAAGCCAAGGTGATTGTTGCAGATAATGTTACTGGACTAAATACCCTGAAGGGACAGCCCTTGAGAGATTTTGGTCCAGACTTATTTGGTACATTTGGCTTTTACAATTCAATGGCGTATAACCCAGATAGTAATTTACCATCTGTATTTAGCCCGGAAACCCCCGACGATGCATTAATGGCTACAGGGATCGATCCGGTTTACGCTGGTTTGTTTGGATTAACCCCGGCAGATCTGGATACCAGCTATTTTAATATTCCTTTGCGTGATGTTGGAACAATCGTTTCTGAGGATGGTAATGTTAGGACCGCTGCATTGGCAAATACACTGGATGTTGATGTTCAAGAGCCAAGTCAAAGCTTCCCGGTTGACCCGATTACCTTAGGTGATTGGTTGAAAGCAAGTGGAAAAGCATACGTTAAATGTAGTAATGGTCAAGCCAATATTACTTTGAATATGAAAAAGCTCATCCCTAATCGACTGTATACAGTTTGGGCATTACATGCAACGCCTTCACCCAGACCTTTTGGTGGAGTTCCTAATGCTTTTATCACTGATGAAAAAGGAAATGCCAAGTGGAAAAGAAAAATAGGATATTGCCCAATGGAAGATAATCCGAACCCGCTAAAGCAGTTATCAATCGTACTGCACAGTGATCATCTGGTCTATGGCGATCTTCCCGGTATTCCATTTCGTCGTACTGACTCAGGATTATTTGGATTAATGACTGGTGCTATTTCTCACTCTCAACTAGAGTTTGCGTTTAGAGGAACACGAGTAAAAAATTAATGAAGCTAGCTTGTTTAGTTATTTTCCAGACTAGTGAAAATTAATATGTTTCGCCCGTTAATCTAAGTTGATAGTCGGGCGAAATATTTCAGTATTTAGCTTTTCAGTCAATCTGTTAGTAGTTTAGACTTGGAGCCAACCAGCGTTCTGCTTTTTGCAAAGACCAATCTTTTCTTTTGGCATAACTTTCGACCTGTTCTTTTGAAATTTTGCCAACACCAAAGTATTCTGATTGTGGGTGAGAGAAATACCAGCCCGAAACTGCTGCCGTGGGAAACATGGCAAAACTCTCGGTTATTTTCAGATCAATATTATGATCGGGTTTAAGCATTTCCCACAAGGTGGATTTCTCGGTGTGATCGGGGCAGGCTGGATAACCGGGAGCAGGGCGAATGCCCTGATATTTTTCCGAAATCAAATCATCATTTGAGAGTCTTTCATCACTGGCGTATCCCCAGAATTCTTTTCGAACCCGCTCGTGCATACGTTCAGCCAAAGCTTCTGCAAGTCTGTCCGCTAACGCTTTTAATAATATACTTGAATAATCATCATGGGCATCTTCAAAACGCTTGATATGCTGCTCAATTCCAATTCCTGCAGTAACAGCAAAAGCACCAATGTAATCCTCTACACCAGATTCTCTGGGGGCAATAAAGTCAGCAAGCGCGTGGTTTGCTTTGCCTTTTCTGGTTTGCTTTTGTTGACGTAAAAAGTGAAGCTTATGTTCAACCTGCTGACGCTTATTATCCTGATAAATCTCAATATCATCATGGTCTACAGTATTAGCCGGGAAAAAACCGATAACAGCACGCGCTGTTAGCCAACTATCAGTAACGATAGTTTTAAGCATTTTCTGAGCGTCATCAAATAGTTTTTGAGCCGATTCACCAACAACCTCATCTTTAAGAATATTAGGATACTTACCTGCAAGTTCCCAGGTTCTGAAAAATGGTGTCCAGTCAATTCTTTCGACAAGTTCAGAAAGCGGATAGTCATTAAATACCTTACAGCCAGTAAATGAGGGTTTAACAGGCTGGAAAGATGACCACTGTAATTCAGATTTATAGTCGCGGGCAATATCAAGAGCCGTAGCCTTTACTTTCACTTGTTTTTGTTCGCGCTGGAATCGCAGCTGCTCGTATTCCTGTTTAATTGTCGCAACGTATTCAGCTTTATGCTCATCACTCAGTAACTGTCTGGAGGCATTAACAATTCTTGATGCATCGGTGATATAGATTGCAGAAGAATCATAGTTGGGTTCAATTTTAACCGCAGTATGTATTTTTGAAGTAGTCGCGCCACCAATTAGTAGTGGAACTTCTAATTCTCGTCGTTGCATTTCCTTGGCGACGTAGACCATTTCATCCAGCGATGGTGTAATTAGCCCAGACAAACCGATAATATCGCATTGTTCTTCAATTGCAGTATCAATGATTTTTTCACAGCTTACCATCACACCCAGATCAACGACATCATAGCCATTACATTGAAGAACAACGCCGACAATATTCTTACCAATATCATGAACATCTCCCTTAACCGTTGCCAGGAGTATTTTTCCTTTGGAAGTACTTGCTAAATTAAGATCCTTTTTTTCTTGTTCCATAAATGGCTCAAGGTAGGCGACCGCCTTTTTCATTACTCTGGCTGACTTTACAACTTGTGGTAAAAACATTTTACCAGCACCAAACAGGTCGCCTACAGTATTCATTCCGTCCATCAAAGGGCCTTCAATAACATGTAGGGGACGTTCATAATTCTGTCTGGCAATTTCAATATCCTGCTCAATAAACTCAGTTATTCCTTTAATTAAAGCATATCCAATACGTTGATTAACCGGCTGTTCTCGCCATTCCAGTTTATTATCATTTTTCTCACTTGAAGAATCGTTACGGAATTTTTCAGCGATAGCGAGTAATTTTTCTGTTCCTTCAGCATCGGTGTTAAGCACAACCGCTTCAACTGCATGACGCAATTCAGGATCTATTTCTGAATATATTTCCAATTGTCCTGCGTTGACAATTCCCATATCCATACCAGCTTCAACAGCGTGATATAAAAATACTGCATGAATTGCTTCTCTTACCGTGTTATTACCGCGAAACGAGAAAGAAACGTTGGAAACACCACCAGACACCATTGCGCCGGGTAAATTACTTTTTATCCATCGGGTTGCTTCGATAAAGTCGACCGCGTAATTGTTATGTTCTTCGATACCCGTCGCAATCGCGAAAATATTCGGGTCGAAGATAATATCTTGTGCTGGGAATTGAACCTTCTCAGTGAGTACTTTATAGGCGCGTTGGCAGATTTCTATTTTTCTTTGATAGGTATCAGCCTGGCCTTTTTCATCGAACGCCATAACAATGACTGCAGCACCATAGCGACGAGCTTTTTTAGCTGCCTGTATAAAGCTTTCTTCCCCTTCTTTTAATGAAATGGAATTGACAATACCTTTGCCCTGAATACACTGAAGTCCAGCTTCGATAACTTCCCATTTTGACGAGTCGATCATTGTTGGAACCTTGGATATATCAGGTTCTGCGGCAATTAAATTTAAAAAACGCTGCATGCTTTCGACAGAGTTAAGCATGCCTTCGTCCATATTAATATCGATAATCTGAGCACCATTTTCGACCTGTTCACGAGCTACATCCAACGCAGTTTCAAAATCATTCTCTTTTATTAAACGGAGAAATTTGGCCGAACCAGTTACATTGGTTCTTTCTCCGACATTCACAAAAAGACTATCTTCTACAATAGCTAGCGGCTCAAGACCGGATAAATGACAGGCAACATCAAGAACTGGTGGAATCCTTGGCTGCTGATTGTCTACTATTTCTGCCATTGCTTTTATATGGGCAGGGCTGGTGCCGCAACAACCGCCGACAATATTCAATAAACCATCATTTGCCCATTGTGATAATTCTTTAGTCATATCTTCTGGTGTTTCATCATAACCACCAAACTCATTTGGTAGCCCTGCATTTGGATGAGCAGATACAAAACAGTCACAAATTCTGGAAAGCTCGGCAATATATGGACGTAATTCTTTGGCACCCAAAGCGCAATTTAATCCGAAACTAACGGGTTTAATATGTTGCAAAGAATTATAAAAAGCCTGAGTTGTTTGGCCTGTTAGTGTTCTGCCGGAAGCATCAGTAATAGTACCCGAAATCATTACCGGTCTGATTTGTCCTTCATTATCAAAATATTCTTCCACCGCATAAATTGCGGCTTTTGCATTGAGTGTATCAAAAACTGTTTCAATCAGAATGATGTCAGCACCACCTTCCACCAGTGCCTTGGTCGATTCATAGTAGGCCTCTTTTAACTGAGTAAAGTTAATCGCCCGGTAGCCAGGATCATTAACATCAGGAGAGATACTGGTGGTCTTATTGGTTGGTCCAAGTACACCTGCGGTTGAGAATTCAGCAGCAACCTGTTTGGCTATTCTGGCAGATTCAAAATTAATTTCTCTGCTAATACTCTCCATCTCGTAATCGGCCATTGCAACAGTGGTTGCATTAAAGGTGTTTGTTTCAATAATATCGGAACCAGCTTCCAGATAGGTTCGATGGATCGATTTGATTGTTTCAGGTTGAGTTAGTGACAAGAGATCATTATTGCCTTTTAGATCGCAATGCCAATCTTTAAAGCGTTTACCGCGATAATCATCTTCACCAAACTCATAGGACTGAATCATTGTTCCCATAGCGCCATCCAGTAGTAAAATGCGCTCGCCAAGTAAGTTTGTTAACAGTTTTGTTTTATCAGTCATATCGAATATCTTTTATTTAGTAAACTGGTTAAGATTCATATTTTCCGAATCAATTTATGAGCTGTAATTAGTTGTTATATATGCCACATTCGGTGCATTGGAAGCGCATTTGATTCGTTCTCGTCGGGTTGCTTGTCCGATGGCAACTCATTGTTAATATAGCCATTAAGCCATTCACGGGTGATATGAGGCGCGAACAGCTCGATAAAGCAATACATATAGCGACGTAATAGCAGATTTTTATTGAAGGCTAACCAGGTTGTGCACCTGGGGAGTATTGCCTTGGCTGAAAACCCGATTAAATCCAGATCAATTTTGGGGTTAAATGCCATACTTGCGATAATTCCAATCCCCATACCATTTCGCACGTAGGTTTTGATAACATCTGCATCTCGAGCAGTAAAAACAATATTGGGTGTAAGCTTCTCTGCTTTCATTCTTTTAACCAGACTCGACTCGCCTTTAGTTGGTTCTTTGTAAGTAACGATCGGATATTTTGCAATGTCAGCTAATGTCGGTTTATTTAAATCGCCAAGCGGGTGATCTTGTGGGAAAACGACTACTCGGTCCCAGTGATAACAAGGAATTTTGACAATATCAGGCGACAACTGAGTGTTGTCAGAAGCAACTGCAAAGTCGATTTGTTTTTTGTCCAACAAATCATTCATCTGTTCTGCCGAGCCATGTTGGATGTCCAATTGGAGATCCGGGTAGCGCGCGTGAAACCGTTTAAATACATCGGGTAAGACGTATTTGGCCTGAGTCTGAGTGGTCGCGAGACTAAAGTGACCCGTTTCAATTTTATTTTTATCCTGCGCTATTCGTTTTATATTCTCAACTTCCTGGAGTGTCTTACGCGCATGTTTGACAACATCTTCTCCTAACAGAGTAAGCCCGATCAGTTGTTTACCGCTGCGTTCAAAAATTTTAAGATCTAACTCGTCTTCAAGCAGGCGTAATTGCTTACTGATACCCGGTTGAGAGGTATATATTTTTTCAGCCGCAGTAGTAATGTTGAAGTTATTTTCAACAATTGCGACCAGATACTTAAGTTGATGTAATTTCATGAGATCTTGTTCATTGGTCTTTAAATAAAACTTAGTTAAAAGTCACACTCTCTACAGTCTGTTTAGCCGTCTAGACGTAAGGATGGCGT
>CBDUHU010000096.1:0-9561 GCA_965366725.1 uncultured Kangiellaceae bacterium | reverse complement strand
CCCTTCTCAATAACAAACAAGTTTGTATTTGGAGGGAATTGGGATGAAAGATTAGTTGAGCATATGAAACAAATGACTAAATACGAACATCCTGGTTATTTGAGCTACCTTCAAGGGAGTGGTAAAGCTGTTAGATTGCGATATCAAATCAGTTTTTTCCGCCGCGCAGGGAATAGAATCACCATTCTCTGGCGTCAAAAATTTGGTGGTTTAAAAAAAATGGCGAGTGATCATTCGATTGATCTTTATGTAGAAAAATTAAAGGAACATGGTAACAGAAGAAATTGACTTAGATTCAACGTCTTATTACCACTGTATTTCTCGTTGCGTTCGTCGCACCTTTCTCTGTGGAGAAGAATCCCACTCATCTCTTTAACTCACTTCAATCAACGTTAATAAATACAATTCAAAAATAGTCATCGTATTATTTAGTCTGTGATTTATAAAAAATTGGAACTAAAGCGATTTTAAATCGTTCCCACTTTCAGGTTAAACATACCTTTATAATAATATTATGAAACTCAGGTTTATTTTGTCATTATTTCTTTGGCTATCCTCTTTCTTCCTTTAATCCTGAGAATCATAACGTTGACTTGAGCAGCAAAGGCAATGTGGTCAGAGTGATTGACCACATTGTTTTGTTGCAGAGATTATAAAATCGTCCTGTGTTAATTAATCAAGTGGAATAGGGTTTCCACTGCCGCTACAACTTGCATTGTACAATGTGGCGTAATAGCTCGAGCCACTATCCAGTTTGACACGGATATTCATCGAGTCTGATGAAGGATAAGTGGTTAATAACAAGTTACTTGTCGCGACACCAGAATACAACTGGTGGTCGGGATATAGCGGAGAACCTGCAATAAAGACCTTCATTGAAGAAGCGCTTTCGACTCCACTGTTATGGAGAATAAACTTACGAGCACCATTGCTAGTACAGCCAAGCCGTTCAACATCAATACTGGAAGGGTAGGGTTGGATTGGAACGCGCTTTGTACCAGTTAGTTTAGTTTCGGTGATAGTTTTTGCAAATGGTAGTGTGATCTTACAAGACTTTTGTCGAAACTCGGCAAGACAGGTTTTGTTAGTGGTTGGAAAACTGACTAATCGTCCAAACTGTGCCATGCACATCTGTCTAAAATCTGATGGTGCATATTCAGGGTAAGTGACACCTGTAGACCAGCTTTCATTACTGTCAGTATAAGTACAATAGGCGCTACCAAAATATACTGGTTTAGTGGTTGATTCATAAACGGGGACTTCCTGCCAATCATCATACCAGTCTCCTGCGTTGGCAATGGTTGGGGTGACACTTAATATTGCTATTAAAACTAAATTTCTCATAATATTCCTTTTTTATCCTTAATTGCACACTGGCTTTTTCTTAGTTGTCCATTCCTGTGGAGCCAGCTTTAACCACATTAGAATTTTGTTTTGTCAATCAGTAGTAACTCGTAACAGCCTGATATCATGTCAGCGCAAAGTAGCGATATTGTGGAAGGAATAATCATCATTTTTTAGCAGCAACTATATCTTTATTTAGCCAAATATTAGTGCGTATTGGCCTTTTTATTTCAGTCAATAATTTTGGCGAAATTAAGCTTGTTGAAGGCTGATTTTTGATAACGCAGATGTCATTTGTCAGCTATATTAGTGGCTATTGCCCGATAGGATTTGATTCTATTAGAGGCACTTTCACTTCGATATTATCAGGTTGCATTTGATTACGTGTTTTGGTGAATATGGCGGAAAAGTAGGTATTTTGATATTCACTGACCCTTAATCAGTGGTGTCTTAAATATTCACAACTCCGCCATATTGACCAATTTTTAAACGGCTCACAGGTTGTGTCAGATAGTAAGTACGTATGTAAATATCACCAGATAAAAAAATTCAATAAATATTCAGTTGCGGTAACTCATTGATAAAGCTAGTATCTCAGCGCGAAATAACTAATTTGGCGAAATAATGATAGCTATTGGCGAAATAGTTAGAGTCGATCTTCCTCATTATCGATTACAGTAAGCCAGAGCACAATCGCTCGACATTAACCATCAATTTTTAAGGGGAATTAGATGGAATACTTCAAGTGTGATTTATATATCTCTCATGTTTTGTTCTCGAATATCAAACTCTTATTAAGCATTGGTTAATAATAAAACAGCAGGAAATCTACCTGCTATTTAATTTGTATTAGAGGTAATCAAGCATGAAATCATTTAAAACACTAATAGTGGCTATTACACTTGTTATCGGCAGTGGCTATTCATCAATCACTCGGGCAGATAGTGAGACATTTTTAACATTGGCTGATGCTAATAATTTTTGTAGTCAAAATAGCTGCACAAGCATTATTGAAAAATATGAAACCGAGAATGAAGGTTCACTGGTATATATTGCCTTTTATGATCCTACCGCAATAAATAGCGGTAGCAACGACCGCGATGGTGATGTAGACGAAAATGATGATGATGGAGACGGTGGGCCAACCAGACCAACCTGTCCTACAGAAAGTAGTTGTTTGCCAGACTAAAGCGAGTATTATTTTTTCTTATCACTTATACTAAATATTGTTTCTTGAAAAACTGTTTATTTATGAAGCTTTGGATCCGGTTAGCCTTTTTGGGTGTTTATTGCGCTATTCTTTCATTTTCCCCCAACGGAATGACGATAGAGAGCAGCCAGGATCCTTTGTATACCCCGTATCGCTTTCAACGTTTACCTTATGCTGAAGCGCTTTCAAATACTGTTATTAAGGACATTATTCAAGATCATTCAGGCTTTATCTGGATTGCAACCAATGATGGCCTGAATCGCTTTGATGGGATTAACAATACCATTTACCGGCCTTCCAGATCGAATGTCAGTGCAATTAGTCACTTTAATATTAATCGTCTGTTCATTGATCATGCAGATGAGCTTTGGATTGGTACACAAAAAGGCCTCAACCGCTATCATTCTGCCACGGATTCCTTTGAACTAATCAGGTTACCACAGACTAATAGTAAAGTACCATCGTTGAATATTACTGCATTATTTGAAGATTCAAATAAGCGGCTATGGATAGGCACAAAGAAGTCTGGTGTTTACCGACTTTCAGAAGATCGAATGTCGATAACCTTGATCAAACTTCATGATACGAGCAAGGTATTTCGTGTTAACGACTTTGTTGAAGGTGAAGATCAGAAGCTTTATGTTGCTACAACTTTTGGTTTGCTTTATCTGGAATACAATACTGAAAAATTAAAAAAACTCCCTCAATTAAAACCAACGAAGCAACAAGGCTCAATTGTACCGCAATCATTCTTCGCTTTTGAAAGTGGTAATATTTTGTTAGGGACAAATGGAGGGCTTTATCTATTAACACCTGATACCGCTCAAATTAGTCCTTTGTTGATACCAAAGCTCGGTGCTAAGAGTATCACCGCTATAAGCCCAGTTGATAAAGATAAAGTATTAGTCAGTACCAATACCTCCGGAGTATTTCTGGTTGACTTGGATAAATTGACCGCAATTGCATTCAATAATGATCCCCTGGATAAATATAGCCTGATTACTAATCAGGTCAATTCAATTTTTCAAGCTTCGAGTGGGTTGTACTGGATTGCGACCACTGCGGGAGTCAATGTAATTGATACAAGTCAACAGCATTTTGGGCATGTTAAAACCAACCAGAAAATCAAGGAGTGTCTCGCTGGTGATACGATTTATGCAATCTTGAACGATTCAGAGAACACACTTTGGATAGGTTCATTTGGTGTGGGGTTAAACCAGTTGAATTTAAATACCGGAAGCTGTCAGTTGAAACTGGCGAGCACTGGTTCAGATGATACCAGTGAGTTAAAAAATATTGTTGCTTTGTATGAAAACAAAGATAAAGATATCTGGGTAGGTACTTTTGATAGGGGCTTGTTTAAGTATGATCGCTCAAAAAATCTCATTCAAGCAATCGATCTGACTCCTCATTTTAGCAATGCAAAGCGAATGAAAAATATCACTGCAATAACGGGTGACGATGATGGGAATGTCTGGATATCGACATTTTATGGTGGCCTGATCCAGTATCATTCTTCTACAGGTAGGTTTATAAATTTTATACCGGCAGTGGCTGATGAACCGTCGCTGACAACCAATATTAACGGCCTGGCTGTTGACCAAAAAGGGAATGTCTGGTTAGCTTCGGATGGCAGAGGACTTTGGAAATTCGATGTAGAGAAAAGTCAATTTAATCAGTTTATCTCAAAGCAGGCTGAGGACAATGGCATACCCGGAACACTATGGACTGTCTACCACGATCGTGATGGAAATATATGGATTGGTTCTGCGGGAGAAGGTGCATTTAAATTTGACGCAGAATCAGGAGCAGTCAAAAAGTATTCAACCAGCGAGGGCCTTAATGGTGTGGTCATGAATATCCAGCAGGATGCGCAAGGTGATTTATGGTTTATGACTGAAAAAGGACTTTCGCGGTTATCGCTGCCAGATGAAAATATTGAAACATTCCTGGAATCCGATGGGTTACAAGCCAATGCCTTTACTACAGCAGGTTTTCTCGACCGTTCAAATAATAAACTGTGGACTGGTGGTATCAATGGCTTTAACCACTTTAACCCCACTCTTATGAGCAAGCGTAGTGATAACAGACATGATGTTGTGCTTACCGGTTTTGAAATGTTTTATCAGCCGGTTGAGCATTCTGTAAATGATCCTGAGTCGCCACTTACCCGTGTTATTAACGAAACCCGAAATATCAATCTTGATTATAATCAGAATGTATTTGGGTTCACTTTTTCGGGCTTAGAGTTTCTCAATCCAGATAAAATAAACTATCAATTTATGCTAGAAGGTTATGATGCAACCTGGAATAATGCGAGCGCTGGTAGGCGTTATGCAAATTATACCAATATTGCTCCCGGAGAATACCGGTTCAAAGTGAAAGCCTCAGATACACATGGGAAGTGGAATGAGAGTGAAGCCACTGTTAATATCACTATTGCACACCCCTGGTGGCAAACTAACTGGGCTTATACAAGCTATATTTTTTTATCCATATTGGTGATTTATTTAATGATAAGACTGCGTACCCGGCAGTTGGTCATTCGATCCCGAGAGCTAGAAAAATCGGTGGTAAAAAGAACTGAGGAATTAGCACAAGAGAAGCAAAAAGTTGAACAGTTACTCTCTCGAAAAAATGAAGAGTTTGCTAATATTTCCCATGAGTTCAGAACCCCCCTTACTTTGATTCTTGGGCCTGTTAGCCAATTAATAGGGCTGACCAGGAATGATTATGAAATCAATAACCGACTTAACGTTGTGCAAAGAAATGGATATCGGTTATTACGTATGGTTGACCAGCTGCTTAATCTTGAAACTTTTCGAGTGAAGGCGATTACTCAAAAAGCACCACAAGCTTTCGCAAAGACTATCCGTTTACTGACTGAATCGTTTGCTGACCTGGCTAACGAAAAAAATATTGAATTAATGGTTATTAAGCTAGCAGATGTCAATTTTGAATTTACTCCAGATGCGCTCGATAAAATCATTTTAAACTTACTCTCCAATGCCATTAAATATACTAAGGCTGGCGGTAAAATAACAGTAGAAACGCAGCGTACAACGAGTAACTCATTGAAGATTCAGGTTGTTGATACGGGGATTGGTATTCCAGCAGATAAGCTGGACTCAGTTTTTGAACGTTATAATAGGGTGCTTGACGAAAATAGTGAAATGGTCACCGGAGCAGGAATTGGGCTGGCATTGGTTAAAAGTCTGGTAGAAGAGCATCGGGGACGCATTGATATCGAGAGTAAGCAAGGCCAGGGGACTTGCGTTACAGTCTATTTGCCAATCATTAAAGAAGTCCTTCCAGAACAGGTTAATCAACATGCTAATCATGAGATTGTTGCTATGGAATTGATGGAGTTAAGCAACCAAAATAGCAAGCTTGAACGGTCGGATAATATTGTAGTTTCTCAGCAAGATAGCAACCTGCCATTGATTCTGGTGATTGAAGATAATCATGATATGCGTGATTATATTGTTGCCAGTATTAAATCTGACTATCAGGTAATAACAGCCTGCGATGGCGAAGAAGGAGAACGACTGGCAATTTCAGAAGTACCTGATTTGATTATCAGCGACGTGATGATGCCAAAGAAAGATGGCTACCAGACAACGCATGAGTTACGTTGTAATTCGGTTACTAACCACATCCCGATTATTCTGCTTACTGCCCGGGGGGATCGAGAAAGTCGTTTAAAAGGTTGGCACAAAAAGGCGGATGAGTACCTGACTAAGCCATTTGATACGGAAGAGTTGAAAATTCGATTGAATAATTTATTGGAGATAAGAGATATTCTCCGTAAACGATTTGGTGAATGCGCCTTTGAGGAAAAAGTGCAGCTAAATACTGATGAACAAAAGTCTGATGATATTGCGCGCTCTATTAATATTACAGAGCAACAAAACTGCGAATTTATTGATAAGCTGAATGAAATTCTTGAGTTGATGTATAGTGACCAGAAAACCACGGTTGCCGATATTTCATCAGCCGTTCTGATGAGCGACAGACAGTTTTTCCGTAAGCTCAAAAATATTACCGATTTATCACCGGTTGAATACCTGAGGCGTTTTCGTTTGGAAAAAGCAAAACAAATTTTAATTCAGGGACATAATGCTAGCTATGCGGCCTATGAAGTGGGATTATCTTCGCAAAGCTATTTTGGCAAGTGTTTTAAAGCACAATTTGGTTTGTCACCAAGTGAATTTAAGAAATCAGTCAGGAATTGATATTGTTGAATTTTGATGGAATTGTTCGACCAGATTAGTTGTTAACTGAGAATATTTTTCCTATGGGAATAATTGGATATAAATAAAACAATAAACCTCATTTATGAGGTTTATTGTAGAGAGTAATCTTACTGCGGATCTAAAAAACCTCGAGCCGGTGGCTTCAAGATATATGGAGCAAAGCGTCCATAAAGTGGTGAATAAATCCATGTGGAAGAATCTGAGTTTCGGGTTGACACTGTATCAGGACACCCATCCAGATTAATTGAATATGATTAACCCTCGCCTAAAGGCTGTTAGAACATGTTTTTTACCACCGATGTTATACAGGGAATTCAAAGCTAATTACCATGTAAATTCTTTTGCTTAACATGCTTGTTGGTCCCCTTAAAAATATTATTCATCAGCCTGGCTGCCGCATAGGCCTTTTTATGCTTGTTGGATCGGTAATTGGGGTTTAACCCAGAATAAACAACCGCACCAAAGAATGGTCCAGTTAAGATTTTTAGTTGTTCTCGTGCAATTTGTTGGGGGGACTTAAGTATTCTTTTGGATAGCGGTATTGGTATGCCAATTGTTGGACCATTACCACGCTTCATTTGAAACTCGGTATATTTTTCTTGAATCACTTTGCGGTAGCGCGAAAATACTGTTGAATATATTTTATTGCCTCTTATTTTAAATTCTACGCTGCCATTATCGTTGTTTTTATAATGACAAAATTTATCACCAGTACAAGCTGCCATGGTAATTTGTGTAATGATGTCATGTATATATTTTTCAGATTGGCATTTTGATATTTCGTTATTAACAAGTCTATCAAACTCAATCAACAAGCTAGCTCTTGATAAACCTGATTCATACTTGTTCTGAGCAAATTGTTTGTTTTTTTTCTTTCTTGATTCTTTTTTTTCTAAAGATGACTCTTTATCAATTTGAATCTGAAGTACCTTAAGCAATTTTTTTCGAGTAGGAGTGGCGAGTTTTCTATGAAATAGAATTGATGTAGGTGATTTTGTTTCCTTCTTTCCTAGCATTATTTTGGTTTTCCGTGCGCAGTCAGGTGACAGTTTACTGAATATTTTTTTGATTTTATTTTTTCTTTGAAATAATTCTTTTTTATCATTTTTGGTAAATTTCTTGTGTAACTCTATCTTTAGTTTATCAACTACAAACATACACTTATCGTTTTTTGTCGATATATTATTCGAATAGCTTAATAATATAAAAAGAGGTAATAACACTATAATTAATTGCTTGAACATAATTTGACCATTAAGTTGAGATAGCGCCATAGGAACACCTAAAAAGTTAATTTTCCGGATTTTGACTGGTGGTCTTAACTAAATAAGAGCCACCGTCAGAACGAACAGAAATAATGAAAAGCAATATTTAAAGCTTATTGCACTCTTTTAATGCTTTTTTAGCAGCTATAGCAACCGCAGGTGCAGCAGTCGCTCCGCTTTGCGCGGTTACATAGGTTGATGCTGCACCAACACCGGCTTTACAGAGTTTAGCCTTCCATTTTTTAGCAAGCTTACCACTTAACCCGTCCCCCGAAAGCGCACCATTCGCACCAAAAACTTTACCTGATAGTTTAGCTAACTTAGTACCGCACTTTGATTTTCCTCTCCATCCAAGATCAATGCCTGAAGACCTTTGACAATAGATTATTTCTCTTTTCACTGGCTTAAGGTTTAAGATCGAGAAAGGCATACCCGATACGATTTTTTGCCCGGTCGGACCGCCTTTAATTTTCCATATAAAGTGGGGGTTATGATTATCATCAGAAAGGTTTATTCCACCAAATCTACCTTGTTTTTTATACCTTAGCCAACCGTAAGGGTTTAAGTTGAGAGCGATCACATCACCATAGCGAAGTATTCCATTACCTTTCTTTCGTTTAACAAGCATATTGAATTTTTTTGAATTTGATTTAAGAAAACCTAAGTTTGCAGCCCTTGCTCGTTTTTGATGTTTTATACCTCGTTCAATAGCCATATTAACTAATTGGTACCTGTTGCCACTTAGTATCGGCCTTCCTTCAGACCCTGCTTTAAAAGTCCATTGTATAGCGTTCATTTTTTTCGCATCACTTTTGGGAATATAGTATTTGATTGCGGCACTGACTTCGTTTTTGTTTGACTTGCTCAGATTGGTATAAGCTTTAATTGTGGATTTGGCGGAATTCATTTTTATCTTTGTATTGGCAATAGATGTCTGTACAACAAATAGCGATATTAGAAAACTAGCTATGGTTGTTTTAAATAAACTAGCTAGCTGATTAGCGGTAGAATTCGTTTTCATTGTGACTTTCCTTCAATAGGTGGGTGGTGTTGCCTAAATATGGCTTTCTATCCTCACGATATTTTTTGTGGCGTGGACAGATATGCCAATACACATTAAATACCTCATCATTATCTTCACCAAAATCTCTTATAGATTCATGAAATTTTTGTAATGATTTACTATTAATCATGTAATAATAATCTATTAGATAAATTGTTTTTGATAAAACCCTTTGAAAACAGTTGGTTATAAGGTTTTGTTTGTCGTGGGAGGATCCATGGTTTATCAATTTGGCAATTTTGAAGTCGACACCATAAACTTTTGTTTAAAAGAAGGTGGCGAAAATATTGCTGTGGAACCTCAAGTTTTTAACCTTGTTGCATATCTTATCGTGCATAAAGATCGCTTAATATTACGTAGGGAGCTGTTCGATGAAGTATGGCGGGACAAAGAGGTTTGCGATGCGACTCTTAGTAACCATAT
>CBDUHU010000095.1:0-9572 GCA_965366725.1 uncultured Kangiellaceae bacterium | reverse complement strand
TACCTTTGTGAAAATAAGAATTCTGGCCGAATAGCACAACAAGAACTTCCAATTTCTGAGGCCAATAAAGTCGAGTTAAGTAATAACAGTGAACCGGAAAAAATATCGGACTTCAGCCTGAAAGAGCTAGCAGATAAGTTTGATAGTTTAGAACTTGCGAAGCAGTTGATAAAAATATTTATTGAATCTCATCAGAATGATGAAGAGATTATTTTAAAATTATTAGCTAAAAGTGAATTAAATAAAGCACAGGAAAAAGTACATAAGCTAAAAGGATCTGCTGGAGAGTTGGGACTTACACAGCTTTATCTTCAATGTTCAGCAATGGACTCAAAGCTTAAAAATAACACAATGCCTAGTGAAAAACGATTAGACGATTTTACAAAAACAATTTCCCGCGATTTAGATAACTTTCTAAAAATATGCAAAGATTTCTAAGATTCCTTGTTGAGCTGTTGATCAATATCAGATATTAATTGCTGCATGCGATGTTTTTGTTGTTCTGTCAATGAAGTTTGATCTAGTTTTATTGTCAATTTTTCAGCAAAATCTGATAGAGCCCAATGGGAAATTTTTTCTTCAAGTTGAAGATCAATATATGCTTCCTGAAGTTTGTTCTGACGTTCAATCTCGGCTCGTTTAGCTTCTATTTCGGCATTTTCCTGTTGTCGAATATTTTCTGCTTCAATTAACTCTTTATCTGCGGCTTTTCTCTTTCTATCTTCAATTATAGCGATACGTTTCTCTTTAATTTTAATATTTTCCAGCATCACTTTTTTTGCTTCTGCTTTAGCCTTGTTTTCCTCAGCCTGGGCCATTTTAAGACGATGGCTTTCCTTTTCAGCATTAGCTTTTTCTTTTTCCTGAATTTTGTGCTCCCTAATCATTTGTAGAAGATTCTGGTACACTTTTATCACCTTTTCCTGAATTGATTGAAGATTGTAACGTATATGAAATTCATTAGACTGACTAATAAATTTTAGCTCGTTAAGTGCGGCCTGAAGAGCTTTGATATCAAACCGGTTTTCTTGTGTGAGTTTTTGTTCAAACTCAAATAAATAGTGGTGCGCTGTTTTATACCAACCATGTTGGTCTCGGTCTTCTTCTGGTAAGTTAAAACATCTGAGGGTAGTGTCCACCTGTAATAAATTAAAAGATTCTTGTTCACTGGCTCTGATTAGTTCACCAATAGCACCTTCAAATTCTTCAATTTGAGGATGAAATTTTATCCAATGATTTATTCCTTTCTTGCCTGATCGGGAAATTGCCTCAGACAGATACCTCAGCTTCTTCTGCCAGAGAGAAGCAAACTTCTTAGTGCGTTGAGCTAATTTAGTTAAATATGTCGTACTGGCCACTATAGTTACTTCTGCCGTATATTGTTATTTTTGATGCATTAGACTATTCAAGTATATACTAGTTGGTTCAACTTACTCTAGCTACCAATCGCCAAATTTTGGTTATAAGTGTGATGTTTGTATAATTTCCGGCGAATTAGGGGCATATTTCAGGGATTTTTATGACAAAACGATGTGATTGGGTTGGGAATGACCAGATTTATAAGGATTATCATGATAATGAATGGGGAGTCCCAGTTTATGATAGTGAGCTTTTATTCCAACACTTGCTATTAGATGGCGTTCAAGCAGGGCTTAGTTGGATAACCGTATTAAAGAAAAGGGAAAACTATCGATTAGCGTTTGATAACTTTAATCCATATAAGATGGCAGATTTAACGGATCAGCAATTAGAGGAACATTTAACCAATCCAGGCATTATAAGAAATAGATTAAAAGTTTTCGGTTTTCGGAAAAATGCACTGGCTTACCTTGAATTGTCTAAAAGTACTTCATTTTCTGAATTTTTATGGAGCTTTGTTGAAGGCCGGCCGGTTATTAACCATTGGCAAAGTCTTGATGAAGTGCCAACTAACACTGTTGAATCAGATAAAATGTCAAAAGCATTGAAAAAGGCCGGATTCACTTTTGTCGGTACGACAATTTGCTACGCTTTTATGCAGGCTGTAGGTATGGTCAATGATCATACTGTCGGCTGCTTTTGTTATAAAAAGTTGTTAAACAAAGGCTGAAACCTGCGTCATCAGGGTCTGCTTGCAAATTTGCTTTAATCAATTGCTAGTGGAGTATCTGGCTAAGTAATTCCTGAGTAATCGTGGTTGAAGGTTTTTCGACCATAGTCGCTAAAATCTGATTGTTTTTAAGAATAAAGATGGTAGGAGTAAAGTTAACTTCGAATTTTTCAGCATATTGCGCCTCAACTTCTTTACTGGTATTAATCGCGATAAGCTTGAACGATTTAAACTCTGTGTCTGATTGTTGCATTATCTTTATCAATCTAGGGATCTCTCGTTGGCTGTCATGGCACCACAATCCAAAGAAAATCACAGCTTCCATATTGTTTAGCAATGAAAAGTTCTTGATGTCATTGCTATCAGGTTCAAAGTTATCATAGCTTTGGCGAAATTTAGGGTAGCGGGTGAGTAGCTCTTTTACAGTTATTTCACCTGTTCGGGTTAAACTATCTTCTGCAAAAGATTGCTCACTGGCTGCATGATATGTGCTGTTCTGAGCAATCGAACGTGGTGAATGTGTGCATGCAAATATACTAGCTATTGCTAACATACTAAATCCACACTTCAATAGAGAGGAAAAAATAACTTTTATCATTCTGATTAACTTCATGGCCAATAAGCAAAGAGGCATTATAGCCTCTCTGAGTATCATGTCACTAAAAGGAACTATTTATTGGTATTCATATCCCGGTTGTAGTTCAGCCGCTTAGCTGCATCAAGGGTGAGCATTTGCATAAAGGCTTTTACTTCTGCGTCACTCCCTACCGGTGCTCCAGGATCACCACTTCCAAACACTGTTGTTGGAACTTTTCGCTGAGCAAATGCCTCAGCCCAAAGACGTTGAATCTTGATTTCGGCATCCAGCTTTTGGGCCAGTGCGTTATCTGCTTGTAGAATCACTTTTTTCTGGTAGGCTTCAGCCTCAGCAAGTGTTCGTTTGGTTTCAGCTTCGATTTTCGCCTTCTCGTACTCAATCTGAGCTGTTTCTCTAGCAATAGATGCTTGCGCCTTTAGCTTTTCTGCACCGGTAATCGCCAATTGTTTTTCAGTCTCTGCTTCAGTAGTTTTTTGAATTTGCTCAACTTTTGCTTTAGCCTGTCTCTCAGCAACCTCTCTTTCACCACGGGCAATAGCTAATAATCGTTGTTCCTCTTCCTGGACTCGTTGCTCTCTGGCTATCGCTCTGTCAGCCGATGCCTTTTGTTTAAGCTGCATACGCTCGATAAATTTCTGGTTTGGGCTCATATCGGTCACCAGTGCAGAGACAACAGTAATACCAAACTCTAGAAAACGTTGTGACTTACGTTTTGGCAGGCCATTTTCATCCAGAACTTTTTTAACCACAAAAATGGTTTTCGAGTCTTCACCATATTGTTCCTGTTCAGTGCCAAGCGCAGCATTTGCCGAAGATCTTGCTTGTCTGGAAGATTTAACTTGAATTTCCTCTCGTTTTACCAGGTAAATGCCACTGCTCATCTGGTTCTCGAACTCAGAATTAAACTCTGTTCTTCCACCTGCATAATATTCTTCGGCTGCCATCAATGATGCGTTTGCTTGCAATGTTTCTTTAAAAGCAGGCATTAGAGCTGTGCGTAACAGATTTTCCGGTGAACGATATTCGTGAGCAAGTCTCAGAAAAGACTCAGGATCTGAAGGAATTGAAAAGCGTACTGTGGCTTCGGCGTGTGCATCAACCTGGTCGAGAAACATGATACTCATTGGTGGCAGGGATGCTGAAGTATTATTAGAATCTTTTTCTGCCCTGATAGGGTTTGTACTTGAACCTCTCAGAGCTTGTACCGTCATCGCTCTTTTCCAGGAATTATATCGACCAAAAGGGTAGAATTTATAGCCTACTTCGGTTACAACTTCTTCGTTACCAGTTAATGTTCTTACATGGTAAATATAGCCGGGTTCCGCATAAAAAATGGACTTTGAAAGTATAAACCCCGTAATCAGCATCACGATAACGGCAGCTGAGATCATAAATATTGATGAACTATTCGGTTTTAGACTTGTAGATATTTTTGACATTATAAGCTCCTCGCTTACTGAATTGCGATTAGTGTAGAATCAGCATCAAGATATGCTGGAATAATGCACTAACTTGCTGATTCAATTGGTAGGAACTTAACGTCTAGATTAATATATTATTCCAGAATAATTCGCGTATGATCTAGCTTATATTGAAAATTAGACTTAAATATCTATGTTTAGTAACCAACAAAAAGTTAACCGTTTCAGGGTGACAAAAGAGTGTATTCAACTCGAACAGGACCCCGTTGCTGTTGAAGAGCCATTACAAATCAGTCTGTCTCAACAGGGTAAAGAAGAAGTATTCAGTTTAACTATGAGGACGCCAGGCAATGATAAAGAACTGGTTTATGGGATATTATTTTCAGAAGGAGTGATCAATGCCGCAAATGAAGTTCTTGAGTTTAATCAAAAGGAAAATAATCAAGCCAATTTGGCAATAGTTGAGATATCTCCAGAAGTTACCCTTAAGTTAGCCCAGAAAGGTAGGAGACACGCAAGCTACTCCGGATGTGGTCTATGTGGAAAAACCAGTTTACAAGCACTAGAATTAGTACAGGCAAGAGAATTACGAAAAATTCACTGTAAATTAACTAATCGATTGGTGAAGAGGTTGAAAGAGATGTTGGCCACTCAGCCATTATTTTCTCAGACTGGTGGTGTTCACGCTGCCGGCTTTATCAGAGAGCTTAACGGAGAGTTAGGCTTTGAGTCTGCGACATTTTTCGAGGACGTAGGTCGCCATAATGCATTAGATAAACTAGTCGGTCACGAGTTAATGTGTAACGACCTTAAACATAGTGGGATCCTGGTTCTTTCCGGTCGAATAGGTTTTGAATTAGTACAGAAAGCAATAATGGCTGGTTTTTCAGTTATTGTCGCGCTCGGTGCACCTAGTAATCTGGCAATACACGCAGCTAACAGATTCGGTGTTGCACTGGTAGGGTTCGCCAAGGATAGTCGGTTCAATATGTATACTGCAGATAAACAACTTCTTGAGTGAGGTATATTTAGCCTTTGTTCTCCAGTAAGTCAGGGTCTGTCACGGTTAAGAGTAGATCAACACAAGATTAATTAACGGAAAATATTATGTCGGAAAACTTATCCAAGCTATCAGCCCGTAAGGGGCTTAAGGAAAATCTGTTTGAAAATATTGTTAAGGCGAAGGGTGATCCCGTCAGGTTAAAGCAGGTTGCTGTTGATTACAAAGTGGGTGAGTCTAGTACTTATGGTTCATCAACCGCATATGATTTTATTCAGGGAAGCAATGCAAATAAAAAAGCCTATATCTGTAATGGTTCATCGTGCTTGTGTGCGGGTTCGCAAAGTAATGTTCGAGAGTCATTGTTAGAGTTTTATGATAGAAGCGAGATAGGTCACGTTACCTGTCTCGGTCGCTGCCATGAAAATAACTCATTTCAAGTCAATGGAGTCAATTATTCCGGTAACGATTTATCCAGACTGGATGAAATCGTTAATCAACAAAGTCATTCTTCTGAACAGTATCAAGTCGCTTGCCACCTGGAAAAACCTCTGTTAACCGAATCTATCGATGACATTGTCGACTATTACCAGTTATTTAATGAGCTGATTAGCAACCAGGGCAGACAGGCGATACTGCAGGAAATTATTGACTCCGGATTACGGGGAAGAGGAGGAGCAGGTTTTCCAACCGGCGTTAAGTGGCAATCCTGCGCTGCACAGGAAGGCGGGCAAAAGTATATTGTCTGCAATGCTGATGAAGGTGACCCAGGGGCTTTCAGTGATAGATACCTGATGGAGCAAAGGCCTCATTCAGTACTTTTTGGAATGCTAATGGCTGGTTATTTGTCTGGTGCAAACTGGGGAGTTTTATATGTCAGGGATGAATATCCCGCATCAGTAACTCAGCTTGAAAAGGCGATAGCTGAGTTTGAAGCATTAAATTTATTAACTGATATAGCATTTACATTTGAATTTAGAATTATTCGTGGTGCAGGTGCCTATATCTGCGGTGAGGAAACCGCGTTGTTGCGTTCAATAGAAGGGCAACGACCTGTGGTTTCGGTAAGACCACCGTTTCCAACCGTTAAAGGGTTATTTGGAAAGCCAACGATTCTTAATAATGTTGAAACTTTTGCGGCAGTTCGCTGGATTCTGAAAAACTCAGCAAAGGCTTTTTCGAGTCTTGGAAATGGTCGCTCTACCGGCTCTAAATTATTGTCGCTTGATAGTAGCTTTGTGAAACCCGGAATTTACGAGGTTGCAATGGGAGAGTCACTATCAAAAGTCATCGAGTGGGCGGGTGGATTTGCCAAGCCGATGAAAGCATTGCATATCGGTGGGCCGCTCGGAGGGCTGATTCCGGTCGAGAAAATTAGTCAATTAACTGTCGATTTTGAGTCCTTTAGTGAGCAGGGGTTTCTTCTTGGGCATGCCAGTATTATCGGTGTTCCTGAGACGCAAAGTATTGCTGAGTATATTTTTCATTTATTTGAATTTACAGCAGCAGAATCTTGCGGAAAGTGTTTTCCCTGCCGTCTAGGAGCAACCAGAGGGAAGGAGATGTTTGCTGATGCGGTTGATGGGAAAAATAAGCTCGATATGGTGCTGTTAAATGACCTGTTAGAGACTATGGAGCAAGGTTCTTTGTGTGCGCTGGGAGGAGGTGTGCCGCTTCCGGTAAAAAATGCCATAGAATATTTTTTGCCGGAAATGGAAAGTCTATTTAATCAGCAGTCACTGAACGCTATTAATGTTGTGGAGAAACTCTGATGAATAATAAAGTCGGTAGCGAAAAAATAGCCTTCCTTAATGGTCAGCCTTATCAACTTAAGTCAGGAGAGAGTATTTTATCATTTGCCAAGCGTCATGCTGTTAGCATACCAACGCTTTGTGACGATTCGAAATTAGAGGCATATGGTAGTTGTCGCGTGTGCTCTGTCGATGTTGCATTGGCTGCTGATGGTGCCACTAAAACCATGGCCTCCTGTCACACTCCTGTTAGCGAAGGAATGCATATTCATACACAATCAAAAGGGATCCAGAAGTTACGTAAAAATATCATTGAGTTGGTATTAACTGACCACCCCCTTGATTGCTTGACTTGTGAGTCTAATGGAAACTGTGAACTACAGGATGTTGCTGCTGAAGTTGGCATCCGTGAAGTACGTTATAAGAATGCTGCTGACCATAGTCATTACCAAAAAGATGAGTCGCACCCTTACATGCGCAGTGATCTTTCAAAGTGTATCAACTGCTATCGCTGTGTCAGAGCTTGTGATGAAGTGCAGGGTGAATTTGTTTTAGGTGTTCAGGGTCGAGGGTTTGATAGTAAGATCATTAAAGGTTCAAATCTTACATTTGATGATTCTGCCTGTGTTTCCTGTGGTGCCTGCGCACAGACATGTCCAACGGCTGCAATAACGGATGTCTTTCAAAGCAAATCAGTTCGCGCGGAATCCAAAGTTCGCACTATATGTTCCTATTGTGGAGTTGGCTGTAATCTGGAAGTATCAGTTAAAAATAACGAGATATTATCGATTCGCGCGCCTGATGATGCTGAAGTTAATGCGGGGCATACCTGCTTGAAAGGCCGCTATGCATGGCGTTTTTATAACCATCCTGACAGGTTGACAACTCCTTTAATAAAAAAGCAGGGAAAACTGGTTGCTGCTAGTTGGGATGAAGCCTATGAGTTAATAACAAATAAGCTTACTGGTTTGAGAAAAGAGTTTGGCGCTGATTCAATTGCAGGAATTTCTTCTTCCAGATGTACTAATGAAGAAAATTATCTAATGCAAAAATTGCTACGAGCAGTCGTTGGTACTAACAATATAGACTGTTGTGCCAGAGTGTGTCATTCGCCAACAGCCTATGGAATGCAGCAGGCTTTTGGTACTGGTGCAGCAACTAATTCGATAAAAGATCTGAAAAAAACTAATTTTGTAATGGTTATTGGGGCAAATCCAACTGCGGCGCACCCTGTTACCGGGGCAAAGATCAAGCAGTTATTAATGAAAGGTCTGCCATCAATTGTGATTGATCCAGTTAAAACAGAGGTAGCCAAATATGCTACCTATCATCTTCAATTAAGACCGGGAACCAACGTCGCAATATTGAATATGATGAGTTATTTTATCATTGAGGCTGGTCTTGTTGATTTGCCATTTGTTGAGCAAAGGTGTGAAGATTGGGAAGTCTTTAAAAAGCATATTCTAAATATTGATCTGGATAAACTTGAAGCGATAACTGGGGTTGATCGAGAATTGGTTAAACAAGCCGCAATTGCTTATGCCAGTGCAGAAGCTGCAATGAGTTTTCATGGGTTGGGCGTGACTGAACATTCACAGGGTAGCCGTACCGTCATGAATATTGCTAACCTGGCGATGATGACTGGAAATATTGGACGTGAGGGTGTTGGAGTTAATCCGTTGCGTGGACAGAACAATGTGCAGGGAGCCGCAGATATGGGGTGTCAGCCACATCAAGGGGCTGGTTATCTGGTGATTGATAACCAGGAGAATATTCAAAAATACCAATCTCATTACGGGGTGGATGTGCCTCAAAGCGCGGGATTGAAAATTCCTGAAATGTTTGATGCAGCCATTTCGGGAAAACTTAAATCCCTTTGGATTATGGGAGAAGATGTTGCTCAGACAGATCCTAATCAGCAGCACGTTCTTGCCGCATTGGATAATCTGGACTTTTTGGTTGTTCAGGAAATTTTCTTATCTGAAACAGCTAAGCTGGCAGACGTTGTCCTACCTGGTGCTTCATTTTTGGAGAAGTCTGGTACATTTACAAATGGTGAAAGACGTATTCAGGCTGTTCGTGCTGCGGTAGAACCATTGCAAGGCTGTAAGACCGATACTCAAATTATGGTTGATATGATTAATCGACTGGGCTATACCCAGCCGAGTGCCGAGCCGGATGCTCTATTAGATGAAATATCGAAAATAGTTCCTTTCTTTCAAGGAGTGAAGTGGCAGGATTTAGGTGATAATGGAAAACAGTGGCCAGTATTAGAAGACGGTAAGAGTACTGATATATTGCATGTTGATGAGTTCCGCAGAGGACTTGGTAAATTCCATTTTTTCAAATGGGAAGAAACTCAGGAGTTGATTGACAATCAACAAACTTTCCCTTTTATTTTAACGACAAGTCGAATTCTGGAACATTATAATTCGGCCACCATGACTCGCAGAACAGCAAATGAACTGATTGTTGATAAAGATGTTTTGCTAGTTAATCCGCAAGATGCAAAAAAGAAAAAAATTAACAATAATAGCCAGGTCAGACTTTCCAGTGAAAGGGGGGAGATAGTATTGTCAGCGGAAATCAGTGATAAAGTAAATCCAGGGGTTCTTTTTACAACTTTTCATTTTCCTGAATTAATGGTGAACCGAGTGACTGGCGATGTTTGTGACAGCGAGACTCTCTGTCCCGAGTATAAAGTGGTGGCAGT
>CBDUHU010000094.1:0-9583 GCA_965366725.1 uncultured Kangiellaceae bacterium | reverse complement strand
CCTTCTCTCTTTTCTTGCATCGTGATTTCGAAGTAATATTGAGGACTTTTGTAATGACATTGATTCATTAATAGCGGTTATTAACTCGTGAGCTAATCGAGCATTAGGAATACGATGATTCAATATGTCTTGATTATAAATATAAATTAAAGATGCAAGCAGCACAGAAAAAAGTACCGATATCGCTCCAAACACCAGAGAAACACTATGAGTTTTAATGAATATTTTCTTTATTGACTTCATCTATATCAGCTGTCAAGAATCATTGGGACTTCATTTCCAGTTTATTTCTCAAACGATGGATGTTGTTTACCTGACGTTCAAGAATTGAAACGCGCTGAAATACAGCGGAAGGTATTATTTTTCCTGGGTAGTATGTTGGCTTTGGTTTTACATAAAGCTTTAAGTTTCTTTGGAGATAAGCAAGATTGCTTAATATTAAATTGGCTAAGTCATAAACATCACTAGGATTTACCACTTCGGAACGATATATCTCTTCAGGAATATTAGTGGTCAAAACACCAACCCCTTTCATGCAGTCAAATAATTGATTGTGTATTTTTGAAAGTCGATGATAAACATCTACAGGCCTTTTACCAACCATCAAGGGCTCTGGTTCGTAAACTGTTTGTTCATATGAAATTGTTTTAAGAATGGCTGAAGCATAACTGATCGCCAGAGTAACTTGCTCAAAAGTATCAGCAGGTGAAAACTCAAAGTCCATCAATAAATTTAGTTTACGATTAAGATCAACCAGCTTAATAAAGACATCTTTAGGTTGTTTTGAAAGATCAACTGTAGGAACCTTGATATCAAAAATTGACTTAACTGCCTGATTACTTTCATTAAAGTTATAAGTGTGTACCAACTCATTAAGAGTATCATCTAAAATACTCTGAGTAGACATTATTAATGAATAAACGTGTTGAGGTGCATATTCTCCATCTTTTATATTCGGAACTTTACTCTCAATGCGCGAAAACTCATAACGAATTCGACTAATTTTTTTGTGTACTGTTAACCCTTGATAAAACACATCTCTGGGAAAAATATTTATCGGTTCTTTCAATTCCGAGGATATGAGTTCAACTCCCATAATCATTGCAAGACTATTAACCTTTTTTTCCAACATCATAACCTGCTGAAACACATGGCCAGGCCGTATATCTTTTTCTTCCGTCGCAGAAGCGTCACAAAAGTTAATAATTAACAATAATGGAACTATTATATTTTTAATGATATTAAAGAAATAATTCATTAATCATGATTCTCGTTAATTTATTCAAAGTTACTATCTTAATATAGGATTAAGTTGGTGTGTTTGTCGAGTAATTCCCAGCTTTTGCATGCGAAAACGGAGCGTGCTCGGATTTAAACCAAGCGCTGCTGCAGCCCCTTTATCACCTGAAATGATCCACTGGCAATTATCCAGCACTCTTAGTATATGAGCTTTTTCTACTTCACATAGCTTTAAGTTACATGACTCAGTCAGAGTTACTTCGGTTGGTTTAGCTACTGTTTGACTGCTATCTGAAGCTGGTTCGATCGTTCCCAGGACAACAAAACGCTCAACAATATTTTGTAGCTCTCTAACGTTACCCGGCCATTTTCTTTGTGATAAAGTCAGAATATCAATGTCGGTTAACACTCTTTCTTTGTTTTTATAGCGTTCACTGTATTTCTGGAAAAAGAAAAATGCTAAAAGCGGAATATCTTCAACTCTATCTCTTAAAGCTGGAGCGTACAATGGTACAACATTGAGCCGATAATATAAGTCGGCTCTAAAAGTTCCTTCTTGAACCATTTTCTCTAAATTACGGTTAGTCGCGGCAATCACTCGCACGTCAATCGAATGTGGCGCCTGACTTCCAAGTGGTAATATCTCCCCCTCTTGTAGAACTCTGAGTAATTTTGATTGTACTTTAAGGTCAAGTTCACCAATCTCATCGAGAAACAGGGTGCCATTATTCGCTTGAGAAAAACGTCCTTCCCTGGATTTCTGTGCCCCGGTAAACGAACCTTTTTCATATCCAAAAAGCTCACTTTCAATTAGTTCTGATGGGATAGATGCACAGTTTAACTTAATTAATACTTCATTATGGCGGTTACTCTTAGCATGAATTTCGTCTGCTATTAACTCTTTACCAGTTCCGGTTTCTCCAAGAATTAAAACCGTTGCATCGGTGTCAGCGACGCTTTGAATATAAGACATCAACTCTCTCATTACCGGTGAATTTCCAATGATAGCGGAATCACTTTGATGAGATAAGTTATGCGCTAATTCTTCATTTATTTTTTGCAAACGTCGATTCTCATTTTCAACTGCTTCAGCTTGTGCTAAAGCAATTGTTGCTTTAATTTTTTCAGTTTGATTTCGAAACACGATTAAATGTACATTCCCCCGTAATAGCTTTGCATTTGCAATTACATCATAAGTATTACTCAGCTTGGTCTCTACACAACCATCACCATTCCCCAGGCTAATTGCAAATATTTTTTTGCAATCATCTTCCGGGATAAGTGCCTCTAAAGTTTTTCCAACATATTGACTAATCGAGAGATTATAAATATCTGAAGCACTTAGACTCATTTGCAATATGTTTTCATTCTCATCTGCAATTATCATTAAGTCAGGTGCAGCATCAAAAACCAATTGTAACTGTTTTCTGGTATTACTTAACTCTGCTTCTTTTAATTGATTCTCTTGTTCTAATTCTATTTCTCGTATAACTCTTTGAATGACTCTGGGCAATCTCTCGAGGTAACGCCCTTGAACATCTTTAACAATATAATCCCTTGCACCTTTCAACATACAGGCAACAACTAACTCTTCACTTCCGACGCCAGTTAGCATAATGCATGGAATTTTAGTTGAAAAATCACTGACAAATTCAATTCCTTTTCCGTCAGGAAGTTCATGGTCAACAATTGCTAGAGAAATTTCTTCACTATTTGCAATTTCAACGGCACGAGAAACAGAGTGAGCACCAATTAAATTACATTCAACCGTTTTGAGTGCGTGTTTAACCAGAGTCCAAAGTCCTTGATCATCCTCTATATATAATATATTCATACCATCCACCTACTATTCGTCGACTCCTTTTCATACTCATAAAAGGAAACTCTGAACTATAATCAATATTCACGCCAGCTTTTATATCTTAATTCTAGCTTATGACAAAGAAAGTAACAGTATATTGCGACTAAATATTGCACCACTCAATATGCTGCGTTGATTATCTGATAAAAAGTTCTCTAGCTCACAATAAAATCTTAACTTTGGAAAAAGTTCTCTGGCATATTTATTGCTGTTAATGGTTCAGCTACTTTAACTCATTTTGACAAAATGTAACATTACTTTGGTTAATTCGTTTTGAAGGTATAAGAATTTATTCGTAGCATATAAATATAAGAATATTCTGACATATTGTACGCCGGTATTTGATTGATCGTACTGCACAAAAATACAACGTTATTAACTTAACCTAATAATTGAGGTTCAATTTATTATGAGAAAAATTTTCGTTTTTATTGCGATCAGCTCGCTACTATTAACAGCGCTTATATATTCGATGTGGCCACCAATAATATGGGCGCTAACAATTATTGTCCCTTTTATTCTTATCGGCATTTACGATATGAATCAAAAAAAACATGCTTTGTGGCGAACCTTTCCTGTACTCGGTCGCGGAAGATGGGTAATGGAATTTATTCGTCCTTTTCTTCGTCAATATTTATTCGAATCTGAAACTGATGGCGTTCCGATTAACCGAATGTTTCGTTCAGTGATTTATCAGCGGGCAAAAGGCCAACTAGATACAACACCATACGGAACCAAAGTTGATACTCAAAGAGTCGGCTATGAATGGATTGGTCATTCCATGGCAGCAAAGCACATAGATGATCCAAAACCCGACCCCAGAATTATTATAGGCGGTCCTCAATGCAGAAAACCCTACAATGCCAGTATTCTTAATATTTCAGCAATGAGCTTTGGTGCGTTAAGTAATAATGCAATAAGAGCATTGAACAAGGGCGCTGAAATAGGTGGGTTTTCTCACAATACCGGGGAGGGAAGTGTTAGTCCATACCATCTTGAAAACGGTGGGGATCTGGTTTGGCAAATTGGGACTGGTTATTTTGGATGCCGTAGTAAAACGGGAAATTTCTGTCCTGATAGTTTTAAGTCGATGGCGATAAGAGACAATATAAAAATGATAGAAATAAAAATGTCTCAAGGTGCTAAGCCTGGTCATGGTGGAATTTTGCCTGCCCATAAAAACACACCGGAAATAGCACGTATTAGAACCGTTGAGCCGGGAACACAGGTGGACTCTCCGCCAACTCACAAAGCTTTCTCTACGCCGATTGAAATGATGAATTTTGTTCAACAGTTAAGAGAGTTGTCGGGAGGGAAACCAATTGGTTTTAAGTTATGTGTTGGTAGAGAAAGTGAATTTTTCGCTGTATGTAAAGCAATAGTTACAACAGGAATCATCCCGGACTTTATTACTGTTGACGGTGGTGAAGGCGGGACTGGCGCAGCACCTCTGGAATATTCAAACTCAGTCGGAATGCCGCTAAGAGAAGCACTTAGTTTTGTTTCTGACACATTAATTGGTTTTGGCTTAAGAAAAGATATAAAAATAATCGCCAGTGGTAAAGTCTTTAGTGGCTTTCATGTTGTCAAGAATATCGCACTTGGAGCAGATGCCTGTAATAGCGCTCGTGGCATGATGATGGCACTCGGTTGTGTTCAGTCTTTAATCTGTAATACTAATGAATGTCCTGTTGGTGTCGCCACTCAGGACCCAGTTTTATCTGCTGGTCTGGTAGTTACAAACAAAGCTGAACGAGTAGCGCGTTTCCATGGTGAAACAGCTAAAGCAGCAGTTGAAATAGTTGCTTCAGCCGGACTGGAACATACCAGTCAACTAAACCGTTCACACATCTTCAGACGAATCAGTCAAACAGAAATAAAACGCTATGATGAAATCTATCCATATCCCAGCGAAGGTTGCTTCCTGACTGATGATTACCCGGAAAAATTCGCTCAGGAAATGGCTGAGTCTAATGCTGATAGTTTTATGCCACAACATTGTTATGCGCAATGTAGTAGCGGGCTAACAGAAATCAACTAATCAGAGAATAATATATGAATACAATAATTAATTTTGCTAACAAAATTCATGATTTACTGAATTTAACCCGAAAAATAGACTTCCTTGGTCCGCTTGCATTAAGACTTTACCTTGTTCCAATTTTCTGGATGGCGGGAACACACAAGCTTGAAGGCTTTGACGATATTGTTGAATGGTTTGGTAATTCAGAATGGGGATTAGGGCTACCAATGCCATTTGTAATGGCATTACTCGCTACAGCGACTGAAATATTGGGTGCAGTGTTTTTATTATTTGGATTTGCCGTCAGATATATTGCTATTCCATTAATTTTTACCATGTTAGTTGCCATTTTCGCTGTTCACGGAGAATACGGCTGGCAATCAATTGCTGATCCAAATGGAAGTTTTGCTAATGAGAGAGTAATGGAGTCAGCACAAAAACTTGATTATGCAAAAGAAATCCTCAAGGAACATGGTAATTACGACTGGTTAACCAGTAGCGGAAACTTTGTCATATTGAATAATGGAATTGAATTTGCCGTTACCTATTTGTTTATGTTGTTAATGCTATTGTTTTCAGGTGCGGGTCGTTTTGCCAGTATTGACTACTGGATTCATCGGAAATTTAGAGCTAAAAGCGAATAGTATTCCCTTACTTAGTTGCGGAAATATTCTGATTAACCAAATAGAAGGTAATTTCTAATCATGTTACAGACAATTGTTATTTTCTCCTTGCTGCTACTATTAGCAATGCTTATGGAGCCAGTGTCAGAAAAACTGAAATTACCTTTTTCGAGCTTTCTGGTTGTAGTCGGTTTTGCCGGCTCAGAACTTCTCGTTTATCTTGGTGTTGACACAGGACTTCGCTGGGATGATTTTGTTGGAATTATTTTGCACTTATTGGTGCCAATAATTATTTTTGAATCAGCCTTTAACGCAAATTACAAAGCGCTACTTGGCAATTTGAGTACTATACTATACTTGGCAATACCCGCTATGTTGTTTGCTTCGGCGGTTACCGGATACCTTATTTTTGTTGGAGTAAACGATGCGGTTAACTTTCCATTACTTTCAGCATTACTTGCGGGAGTAATATTATCAGCGACAGATCCAGTCGCAGTGGTTGCTATATTTAAAAAGCTCGGTGCCCCCGAAAAATTAAACGCATTGTTAGAAGGCGAAAGTCTGTTTAATGACGCTACTGCAATAGTTGTATTTACCTTGTTGATTAGTATGTCATTAAATGCATCGGAATCCGTCACTATCGGTGATGGAATTGTTTTCTTTCTAAAGAGCTTTGTTGGCGGTATCGTTTCTGGATTAGCAGTTGCGCTAATTGCCAAACAATTCTACGCGCTGATATCAAATCCGTACAGCCATACGTTGATAGGTATGATTAGCGCCGTTTTGGCTTTTTACGTCGCAGAGCACTTATTTCATTTTTCCGGTGTGGTAGCAGTTTTATCAGCAGGGCTTTTACTGGGTGCACATTATCGCTCACAAGATATTAGTGATCATCATTTCGCACAGGAATTTTGGGAACTCAATGCTTATATAGCCAATGCCATTTTATTTATCCTGGTTGGCGTCACTATCACTATTACCATGTTCACCGGACAGTGGTATGCCATGTTGCTCGGTATTATTGCGGCAACAATTGCAAGGGCACTAGTTATCTATGGCTTACTACCCAGCTACACAATGATCCCAACATTGCGAAAAATTGATTCAAGTTACAAAAACGTCATGATGTGGGGCGGACTAAGAGGGGCAGTATCACTAGCGCTGGCTCTATCATTACCAACGGAAGTGGAAGGTTGGTTCACCATACAATCAATTGTTTATGGTGTGGTTGTTTTTACATTATTTATACAAGCACCGTTTATAGACAAGCTGGTGGTCAAAACATTGAAGTAAAAAATTTCAGTTTTATCTAATTTATTTAAGTTGAGGAATTACCTATGACAAGCGCTGCAGAACTATTTGTAAGATGTTTAGAAAACGAAGGTGTTGATACTATTTTCGGAATAGCAGGAGAAGAAAATCTTGATGTCATGGATGCATTGCTTGATTCAAGTATTAAATTTGTTACCGTAAGACATGAACAAGGCGCAGCATTTATGGCTGATGTATATGGACGTCTGACTGGTAAAGCAGGGGTTTGTCTCGCGACTTTAGGACCTGGTGCAACTAACCTGGTCACCGGATTTGCAGATGCGAATATGGACTACGCGCCAATTGTTGCGATTGCTGGCCAGGGCGCGACTACGAGAATGCATAAAGAAAGTCATCAGGTACTCGATCTGGTTAGCCTTTTCAGACCGATATCAAAATATAGTACAGAAATACTGGAGGCTGAAATTGTTCCGGAAATAGTGCGTAAAGCGTTTAAGGACGCACAAGCCGAAAAACCAGGCGGCTCCTTTATCAGTTTTCCGGAAAATATCGCAGGTACACAACTTAAAGAAGATAAAGTACCACTTAAAGTACAATCGGCAACAGCACCACAACCACCTGCGGACAAAGTTGCTCAAGCCGCAGAAGTTATCTCTAATGCAAGTTTTCCAATTATTATGGCTGGTAACGGTGTGGTACGGTCCCAGGCAGATGATGAATTGATTACATTCGCCGAGAAATTAAATATTCCTGTGGCAACAACTTTTATGGCGAAGGGAAGTATTCCATTTTCCCACCCTTTATCTCTGGGTACTGTAGGACTTCAAGCACACGATTATGTTGCTTGTGGGTTTGATCGCGCCGATGTAATTATTTGTGTTGGTTTTGACATGATCGAATATCACCCACACCTATGGCATAAAACTAAGGATAAAAAAATAATTCATATTGATCAATCTTATGCTGAAGTCGATGAACACTACATACTTGAGTGCGGTGTAATTGGCGATATTAATGCTTCCCTTAAATCAATTGCAGAAAAAACCAAGCCCCTGACAACATTCAAGGCCGGTGAGTTACGTCAAACCATCGTTAAGGAAATAAACGAGCATGAAGCGGATGATAGTTTTCCAATGAAACCGCAACGAATACTCAGCGATGTCAGAAAAGCGCTAACCGATCGCAAAGATATTCTGATTTCTGATGTGGGCGCACACAAAATGTGGATAGCGCGAATGTATCAGGCTGAATCTCCCAACACCTGCATTATCTCAAATGGTTTTGCTTCAATGGGGATTGGTGTTCCCGGCGCTATGGCTGCAAAAATGGTAAGACCTGAACAAACAGTAATGACAATTACTGGTGACGCAGGTTTTCTAATGAACAGCCAGGAAATCGAAACAGCATTAAGACACAAAATACCGATGATCATAATGATATGGAATGATAGCGAGTATGGACTAATCAAATGGCATCAACTGCGACATTTTGGTCGCGAAAGTAATATCAGTTTTACCAATCCAGATTTTGTTAAATATGCTGAAAGTTTTGGTGCAAAAGGCTATCGAGTAGAGTCTGCTGACCAGCTAGTTCCAACAATTGAGCAAGCAATAAAAGACGATACAGTCGTAATTATTGATGTCCCAGTAGATTATTCTGAAAACATGAAACTTACTGAAAAATTAGGCAATCTGGTTTGCCCTATTTAAATTATTACTGTTTATTAACTAAGCCAATAATTTGGCTTAGTTAAGTTTTAGTTATTTGTCCAATCAATTTCAAAGACTGATCAAAGGATTAATTATGCATTTTTCGATAAAAATTCCCGGCCTGGCAAAATCAGATAAACATATCTCGGTTTATTCTCCCTACATAACCGAACAGGTCATTGCAACCGTTGAAACGACTGATGAACCGGGCGTAGAGCAGGCATTGCAAAATGCCAATACATTATTCAATGATAAATCTCAGTGGATTCCGGCGGAAAGACGCATTGAGATCCTCGAAGAAACAGCAAGAATAATGCAAGACAGGGCTGAGCAATTAGCCTATGTCGCACTTAGTGAGGGCGGAAAACCTCTACTTGACTCACAGGTTGAAGTTGCCAGAGCAATCGATGGGATAAAAAACTGCGCCGAATGTATTCGCGGAGAAAGCGGAAAAGAAATTCCAATGCGTTTAAATGCTGGTTCAGATAACCGAATGGCCTTTACAACCAAAGAACCAATTGGAATTGTTGTCGCGGTCAGCGCATTTAATCACCCTCTCAATCTTATTGTTCATCAAATTGGACCTGCCATCGCTTCAGGCTGTCCAGTCATTATAAAACCGGCAGAAGACACACCAGTGTCCTGCTTTGTATTGATCGATATTTTACGTGAAGCAGGTTTGCCTGATGCATGGTGCCAACCCTTACTCACTCAAAATCACCAGACCTCAGAAAAGTTAGTGACTGATCCAAGAGTCGCGTTTTTTAGCTTTATCGGTTCAGCAAAAGTTGGCTGGTATTTACGCAGCAAACTCGCACCAGGTACACGTTGCGCACTTGAACATGGTGGTGTTGCA
>CBDUHU010000093.1:0-9632 GCA_965366725.1 uncultured Kangiellaceae bacterium | reverse complement strand
CACTGACAACGAGCAATAGCAGCATAAGTCGTTTAACAGTTAATCAACTGATTGAAACCCAGTGTGAGAAAACACCAGACTCGATTGCTATTGTCGATGGCACCAGGACAATATCCTATCGCAATCTTAATATTATGGCGAACCAATTAGCATCCAGCTTTATTGATAGAGGTGTTAAAGTAAATTCGCGTGTTGGTATTATTCAGGAACATAGTATTAATTTGATTGCTAACTTAATCGCGATAATGAAAATTGGCGCTTGTTATGTGCCGTTTGATCCAACCACACCGGTCAAAAGAAAGCAGAGTATTATTAAAGATGCGAACATTGAGTTTATGCTTAGTGATCAATCTCTGGATCCTGCCGAACACTCTTGCGAAATTATTAATTCAACTGAAATAGCTCTTGAAAACTATCCTGAGAAAAATTTAGACAAGCATGTTAATGATCTACAAAGTGCGTACATAATCTATACATCTGGTTCAACAGGAATGCCAAAAGGCGTTGAAATAGGTCATGCAGCATTAACTAATTTTATTTTGTCAATGCAGAGTCGTCCTGGATTTAGCCGAGAAGATAAGCTTTTAGCGGTTACACCGCTGACTTTTGATATATCCGGTTTAGAAATTTATTTACCATTGATTTCCGGTGGGCAATTAGTTGTTGGTGGAGCGAAAGTTTCAAAAGATGGCGCAGAATTAGCAAACATTATCGAGTCGAATAATATTACGGTGATGCAAGCAACTCCAGCAATGTGGCGAATATTAGTTGAATCCGGCTGGTCGGGTAAGAAGGATTTAAAAGCACTTTGTGGTGGTGAGAGTCTGCCTGTTGATCTGGTAGATAGTCTAAACAGCTTAACCGCTGAATTATGGAATATGTATGGGCCAACAGAAACAACTATCTGGTCTACTTGTGGAAAGCTTTCTAATGATTCTGAGTCAAAAGAAACTCTGGTACACATTGGTAGCGCAATTGATAACACCCATATATATATTCTTGACCAGGGATTAAATCTGGTACCGGAAGGGGTGACAGGACAGATATATATTGGTGGTAGAGGATTGGCCAAAGGTTATCTTAATCGTGAAGAATTAACTGCAAAGTCATTTATTGATAATCCATTTTATCGCTCTGCTAATACTTCTTTAAGTCAGAAAATTTATGCCACGGGAGATCTGGGTAGATATGATCAGGCGGGTAATTTAATTCATCTGGGACGAGTTGATCATCAGATAAAGCTAAGAGGTTTTAGGATTGAGCCTGGGGATATTGAGAGCGCATTAAACTCTTATGAACTGATCAATGATAGCCTGGTATTAGTTTATCGTGATGGTCACAATATAGAAAGGTTAGCGGCTTATTATACATTATCTGGAGAAAGGACGGAGCCAATAGATGTTGCCCGGTTAAGAGCACACCTATTAAACCATTTACCCGGTTATATGATACCAAGCATTTTTATGATGCTGGATAGTTTCCCGCTAACCAGTAGTGGCAAGAAGAATCGCAACGCCTTGCCTGAACCGGTAATTTCCAGAGTAAAAAGTAATCAGCCGGTTGCAGCACCTGAAAATGAAATTGAAAGCTTTTTGCTAGAGAACTTACAAATATTAGTCGGAACCGAACATATTGGGATTGATGACAACTTTTTTGAAGTAGGAACTACCTCAATTGATATTGTCAAATTGGCGACTGCGTTATCGGAAAAAATAACAAAGAAAATATCTCCGGTAGATTTCTTCGTTAATCCGACAATCAAAAGTCTGGTCGCTACACTTAGCGATTCAAACGAACAGTCGGCTGTTAATCACAAAAGAACCAAGCAAATTTCAAGCGCGAAGCAACGTTTAAAAAGTCGAATTAGAAGGAAAGCCAAAAATGACTGAACAAATGACTCAGGAAACTGGTTTGGAAGTCGCCATTATCGGGATGGCAGTCAGGTTTCCGGGGGCAGAAACATTAGACCAGTTTTGGACTAATTTACTAGAAGGAAAAGAGTCTCTGACTCAATTTACTGATGAGCAATTGGTTAAAGCAGGAATAGATCAAAACCTGATTAATGATCCTGATTATATTAAAGTCAAAGGGATCCTGGATGAAGGTATGGGGTTTGAGCCTGCAATTTTCGGATATAGCCACCGTGAAAGTGCGATAATGGATCCACAATTACGAATCTACCATGAGTGTGTTTTTCAGGCATTAACAAATGCCGGTTATCAAACGGAAAAATTTGATGGGCAAATTGGTTTATACGGTGGTGTTGGAAGCAATCCATTTTGGACTACACAATTTTTGCTGCGTCAAAATGATAACTTGTCTGTCCAATATGAAGCCGCCAATCTAAACGGTCAGGAATTTTTTAACACTCGTATTGCAAACAAGCTAAACCTGAGTGGTCCAGCGGTTACTGTGCAGACAGCTTGTTCCAGCTCACTGGTAGCCGTGCATATGGCCGTTCAAGGTTTGATCGCAGGTGACTGTGATATAGGCTTGGCAGGCGGCGTAGAAATGACAACTAATTCGTTGCAAAAGATACCCGATGTTGGCGGTTATGGTTTCCAGGAGGGAATGATCTACTCCCCAGATGGCCACTGTCGTCCATTTGATAAGAATGCTAATGGAACAGTGCCCGGAGACGGTGCTGGTATTGTTGTATTGAAGCGACTGGAAGATGCGAGAGATGATGGTGATCATATCTACGCTGTGATTAAGGGAAGTGCGATCAACAATGATGGCAACGATAAGGCGGGATTTACTGCGCCTAGTGCAGAAGGACAAACTCGAGTTATTAGCGCTGCCTACGAAATGGCAGAAGTAGAAGCTGAGTCGATTGGATATCTGGAAGCCCATGGAACCGGAACATCGCTGGGCGATCCGATTGAAATAAGAGCACTAACTAAGGCTTTTAATACCGAGCAAAAAACATTCTGCGGTATTGGTTCTGTAAAAAGTAATTTTGGTCATCTTGGTTCTGCTGCCGGTGTAGCTGGACTCATTAAAACTGTCTTAGCTCTGGTTAACAAAGTTAGACCAGCCAATCTACACTTTAGCGAACCAAACCCTGAAATTGATTTTGAGAACTCACCATTTAGGGTTATTGCGCAATCGGAACCCTGGGAAACTAATCAGTTACGACGTGCCGGAGTAAGTTCGTTTGGGATCGGTGGGACTAATGCTCATGTCGTAGTTGAAGAATATCAACAATCACCAGTTTACAATAAAAAATCAGCAAAATTATTTTCGATGTTAACTCTTTCTGCAAATAGCGACGAAGCCCTGGCAGCACAGAGTGCAGAGTTAGCACGTTATATCACTCAAAACCCTGAAGTTCCACTAGCGGACATAGAATTCAACTTACAAGCAGGGCGAACCCATCAATCTATTCGTCAAACTGTTATTGGCTATAACCGTGCCTCACTGATCGCCGGATTAACCGAAGAATATCCATTGAATCGTTTAAGTGGCAAAGCGGGCAAGCGGAAGTCTGTCTTTATGTTTCCTGGGCAAGGTTCACAATACCCTAAAATGGCTGCACAACTTTGTAATCAGGAACCTGAGTTTAAATCGATTTTGTATGCCTGTTTAGCTGAGGTTGAGCCGGAGTTACGAAGCAAGATTGAAAGTTTATTGATGGAGGATTCTGATAACCCGGAACTAATCAATCAAACTCAATATACTCAGCCATTATTATTTATAATCGAGTTAACTTTAGCCAGATATCTGATGAACCTGGGTATTAAACCCTGGGCGATGATTGGCCATAGTCTTGGCGAATATGTCGCGGCAACAATCGCTGGGGTCTTTGACCTGAGCACAGCACTTGAACTTATTATTATGCGTAGCCAATTAATGGCATCAACTGCCGATGGTTCAATGTTAGCTGTTGCTACCAGTCGGAGCAAAATTACTGATTTTATTTCTGATGAACTTTCGATTGCGGCTACTAATTCTGATAACAGTTGCGTTGTTTCAGGTGCGCCAGAAAGAATCGATGGATTAATCGAACAACTTACCAAAAATCAAATACAAAGCAAACGACTTCCAACCAGTCATGCTTTCCACTCCCATTTAATGGAGTCTATTTTAGAGCAGTTCCGTACATTTGTTCAGACTAAGGTTTTATCAAAGCCTGAAATACCATTTATCTCTAACTTAACTGGTGACTGGGTAAATAACGAACAAGTTGTCGAAGCGGAATATTGGGTAAACCACCTGAGAAATGAAGTTAGATTTGCTGATGGACTAACTAAGTTATTTGAAACAGATAACCTGCTATTAGTTGAAATCGGGCCGGGTAGAACGTTATCTGGTTTTGTCCGTCAGCATAAAGATAATACTCCTACAAATCTTGTTATCAATACTCTGGTAAGTGAGCAAAAAGAGCATAACGAAATTGAAGCCCTGACAACCGCTATCTCACGACTTTTTAATGCGGGACAGTCAATCGATTGGTCTAAATATCATGGCGAATCCTTAAAAAGAAGAATAGATTTACCTGGTTATGTATTTTCCAGGAGTGAATTTTTACCGCAAAATGCACCGCAACTGGAGCAACTGCTTGCTCCAACTCAGGAAAATAAAGAAAGCCCTGATTTATATGTACCCGTCTGGCGAAGAGAGTCAAGAGCTGGTATCACTTTAGAGAGCATTAGCAGGCAACTGAGCGACAACAAAGTCTGGCTGGTTTTTGTTGATAATTTGGGCTTTGGTGAAACCACTAGTCAGTTTCTTAAAAATAATAATCAACGGGTTATTTGCGTTTACCCGGGAGAAAGTTATCAACGCATTGATAATGACAAATACACGGTTAAATTGTCTCAGGCTAACGATTATATTGTACTTTTTGAAGAGCTGGTCAGGTTACAGGCATTACCAGATAATGTCTTACATTGTCTAACCATGATGCCAATGAAGGATGACGATGATAGTCAGGAAGAAAATTCTCTTGATCAGAGCTTTTTTAGTTTAATGTACTTAGCACAAGCGACTGGCCAACTGGGTATTAAAAAGCCTTTTAACTTGTCTGTTATCTCAAATAACTTGCATTCAGTTAGTGGTTTAGAAATTGTTGAACCGATAAAAGCGACCTTATTGGGAGCAATAAGAGTTATTCAGCAAGAATACCAGACCATAGCAACTCAAAATATAGATTTCTCATTCAATGGATTTGATCAACAGGCTGGACTTGCATGCAACTCTGCTGTTCTTTCAGAGCTACTTAGTTCGGGTGAGGAACAACTTATTGCATATAGAGGACGCTACCGTTGGTTCCGGACATTCGAGCAACTCAAAAATGTACCGCAAAGTGACTCGGTTGATTCAATTAAAAGTCGTTTAACAGAAAATGGACACTATTTGATAACCGGTGGGCTTGGAGGTATAGGTCTTGCCATTAGTGAACATATCGCAGGATTGGTTAGCGCGAAATTTACATTGGTTTCGCGTAATGGATTGCCTGCAAGAGAAGAGTGGCAATCCTGGGTATCGCAAAATGGAGAAGATGATTCTGTTAGTCAAAAGATTCTGGCGATAGAAAGCATTGAAAATAAAGGTTCGCAAGTTATCTTTCCGTCAGCGGATATATCTAATAGAGAATCATTTGAGCAAGTCGTCAATCAATCAGTCAGCCTGTTTGGCCCACTTGATGGTGTTATTCATTCTGCTGGTTTGGCTGGCGGTGGTGCAATACAACTGAAAAATAGAAGTACTGCTGAGACTGTTTTATCATCTAAAGTCACAGGTACCAGGATACTTGCTGAAATATTGAAGGACCATAACCCTGATTTTGTTTGTTTACAATCATCAATAACTTCTATTTTAGGTGGCTTTGGTCAAATTGATTATTGTGCTGCCAATGCCTATCTGGATGCTGTAGTAAGTAGCGATAAATTCCCAACTGCAAACTTTGTTTTTTCAATCAACTGGGATCCGTGGAAAGAAACAGGAATGGCAGTAAACTCAGCAAATGCAGGTTCATTTGCAGTGAAAGTTCACCCTTTATTGGGGACGCTATCCTCAAAATCAGAAGACAAACTGATTTTCAAATCCCGCTGGGTGCTTAATGAACATCTGGTTATGGATGTTCCAACAACCCCGGGTACAACTTATATTGAAATGGCTCGTGCTGCCGCAGAGTATATTAATCCAGAGTTAGCAATCAGTCTCAAGGATATTTATTTTCTTGCACCAATGGCTGTTCATAATAATCAATCGGCTGAAGTAACAACAGAATTAGTAAAAATTGAAAATGGTTATCAATTTACTATTAGTAGCAAATTGCAGGCAACTACAAAACCAATTGAACATGCTAAAGGTCAGTTTGAATATCTCGAAAATTCAAACAATAGCCAAACAGTTGAAATTGAAGCGCTGCTAAATAACTGTCGAAATCAAGTTATTGATAATCCCAAAGCCTTTACTGAATCTTTGAATAATGACTCTAAGGAACGAACTACGTTTGAAGCAATTAAGAGTGGTCCTCGGTGGGATGTTTTTGAGCAGTTATCCCTATCAGATAATCAAGGGGTTGCCTCGCTAAAACTAGATCATAAACTAGTCGAAGAAGTTAACGAATACCAGTTACACCCGGCAATTATTGATTGTGCAACTGCATTTATGAGCCCCTTTATAGAATTGGCGGTATATATACCATTATATTACAAAAAAATTCGCCAATTTAAGCCCTTAACTGAAAACTGTTACAGTCATGTGACACTTTCAGATGACAAGAACAGTGAGCACGATACACTAAATTTCAATGTTAATATTTACTCACAAAATGGTGAGCTATTAGTCGAGATTTTAAATTTTGTAATGCGTAAAATTGATCCAGATAGTTCGATGGTTAAGGCGCAAAGTACTACCACCACTGAACAGTCAGGTTCCTCTGAGTTAGCAGAAAATTCTAAGCTCAAGACAATAGATCAAGGGCTTACCACAAAACATGCAGTGAGAGCCTTTATTGATGTCCTGTCAGGGGTAAATTCTGCTGTTGCAGTCACTCATATGGATATCAATCGTGAAGTTGAACGCTATAAAGATATGCAGGGGTTGGAAAGTCTGGTTGAGCAGTCTACGGTACTTCAGCCACGCCCTGAATTAGCCAATGCATTTGTTCCGGCGAAGTCAGAGACCGAAAAAAACTTGGCAAAGCTTTGGGCAACAATATTGAGCTTTGAAAAAGTAGGGGTCAATGACAACTTTTTTGAACTTGGCGGAGACTCTCTTATGTTAATGCAAGTTCACGCGCAAATAACAGAAAGCTTTACCAAAGCAGTCGCTATTGCAGAACTTTATAATTACACCACAATTAAAACATTGGCTGGTCATATAGATGGTGGTGATGATGCATCAACCCAGCAACTTGAAGAAGTTGACAGCCGTGTAGCAAAAATGAAATCAGCAAGAAGAAAAAGACGGGCGAAAGGCCGGACAATATAAAATAAAGACATAACTCGCTGTTAATAACAAGGAACTATAAATGTCAGAAGTACACGATATTGAAGATGATAACGAATTTGAAGATGATATTGCGATTATCGGAATGGTTGGTAAGTTTCCCGAAGCTAATGATTTGGAAACTTTCTGGACAAATATCAGGGATGGCGTTGAGTCAGTAAAAATACTCACCGCTGATGAACTTCGTCAACGGGGGTTTGGCGATTTTATTGAAGAGAATCCGAATTTTGTTAGTGCTGAAGCTTCTCTAGATAACAAAACGCTTGAAACTTTTGATGCGGCCTTTTTTAATATGTCTCCTCGTGAAACTGAAATAATGGATCCGCAACATCGTTTATTTTTAGAGTCCTGTTGGCAGCTGTTTGAACATGCCGGTTACTCAACTGAACATTATGATGGTCGTGTAGGTGTTTTTGGATCTACCGGATTTAGTGGTTACCTTGAAAGCCATCTATTGCCTAATCGAGATTTACTTGCTGAAACGGGAAGTTTTCAGATTCAGCTTGGAAATGATAAAGACTTCATTGCTACCAGAGTTTCTTTTAAAATGGGATTTACCGGTCCCAGTGTTAGTGTGAGTACCTTATGTTCATCAGCTGCAGTAGCTGTCCATATGGCGAGAGAAAGCTTGCTAAACTTCCAGAACGACTTTGTGCTCGCTGGAGGGGTAAATATTTCTATTTCTACTTCAGACACTCTCTATTATCAGGAAGGTGGAATTGGCGCTGGAGACGGTCATTGTAGAGCTTATGATGAGCGTGCTTCAGGTACTGTTTCGGGTAGCGGACTTGGAATAATTGCATTAAAACGATTGGAAGATGCAATTGAAGATGGCGATACGATTGATGCTATTCTTAAAGGTTCTGCGGTTAATAACGATGGTTCCAACAAAGCAAGTTACACCGCGCCAAGTCCGGAGGGGCAGGCTGAAGTTATTGCTGAAGCTATTGCAACTTCTGGAGTTTCACCGGAAACTATCAACTATATTGATGGTCATGGTACGGCAACTAATATCGGCGATCCAATTGAAATTACCGCATTAACAAAAGCTTATCGCCAGCACACAGATAAAAAAGGTTTTTGTGGAATCGGCTCAGTTAAAACGAATATTGGCCATCTTGTTACTGCTGGTGGTGTGGCAAGTTTGATTAAAACTGTGCTTGCATTAAAACATCAACAAATGCCACCAAGTCTAAATTTTGAGAAACCTAATCCAAAAATTGATTTTAAAAATAGCCCTTTCTATGTCAACGCTAAACTCAAAAACTGGGAAGCAACTGAATATCCTAGAAGAGCAGCAGTTAGCTCTTTTGGTATTGGCGGAACAAATGTCCATCTAATTCTGGAAGAAGCACCTGAGGCTGCTGCGAATGATGATGATGGGGAAGCAAAAATAATTGTTTTATCGGCGAAATCAAAGTCTGCACTAGCGCAAATGAAACTCAATTTGTCAAATCATATTGAACAAAAGCCTGAGTTATCTTTAGATGATGTTAGCCATACGTTAAAAATAGGTCGATGTAGTTTCGAACATAAATTTTCAGCCGTATGTGATAATTTGACTGAATTAAGCGGTATCTTAAAAGATGAAGTAAAAGACTGTAGCTTTTATAGAAAACAAAAATCAATCGATCGTTCTATTTGCTTTATGTTCTCTGGTCAGGGAAGCCAATATATTAATATGGCACAGAGTCTATATAAAAGTGACCCCCTTTTTAGCGAGCCAATGGATCGTTGTTTTGAATATTTGAATAATCAGTGCTCGATTGATTTAAAGTCGATAATCTATCCAGCTGATAATAATGACGAGCTAATTAAACAAACTCAATATACCCAACTTAGTTTGTTTGTAATTGAATATTCTCTCGCTCAATTTTATATTGCAAAAGGTGTTAAGCCTGAGTCGATGATTGGTCATAGTATTGGTGAGTATGTTGCTGCTTGTCTGGCAGGGGTATTTTCACTGGAAGATGGATTGGCTATTGTAAACCGGAGAGGTTTGCTAATGTCGCAGCAACCGACCGGTGATATGATCTCAGTTGCTTTGAACAACGAACAGTTGGCGCCTTATTTAAGTGATACTGTCCATCTTGCCGCAAACAATGCCGATCTGGCAAAAGTCTTATCAGGTTCAGCTGAGGCTATATCTGAAGTTATCAATCAATTAACAA